>NZ_VOYO01000014.1:0-79631 GCF_013420255.1 Acinetobacter sp. YH01021 | reverse complement strand
TTGCCATGTCACTGAATACTCGTCCTAGAAAAGCGTTAGATTGGCTTACACCATTAGAGAAATTTGCTCAGCTTGTTGATTATCATAAGACTTTTCAAACTGTCGCACCTCATGTTTGAATTCGCCCAGTTACCACTA
Source organism: Acinetobacter sp. YH01021 (assembly GCF_013420255.1). Lineage (GTDB taxonomy): Bacteria > Pseudomonadota > Gammaproteobacteria > Pseudomonadales > Moraxellaceae > Acinetobacter. Next base: position 79,493 of record NZ_VOYO01000014.1, on the reverse strand, counting down.
TAAGTATAAATTTCTTTTAAGATTTCTATCACCTGTGGAGATAATGGCACAAGATGTTCTCTTCTTGATTTTGCCCCTCGATTCGAATACTTAATCCCTTCAATTAATTCTCTTCTAGCAGGTACACGCCACTGTTTCTTTTTAAAATCAATCTCAGTCCAACGTGCGTATCTAACTTCAGAAGAACGAAGGAATGTATGTAATACTAGTTTTAAACAACTCTTAGTTAGAAAATGTCCAGTATCTTTCTTAATCCCTTTTATAAGGTTTGGGATTTCATCTAGTGATTTAAAAGTAGCTCTATGTTTTTTGGGAGCAGATAAATCTAAAGTATCTTTCAAATCTCTAGCTATATTTGTTTCGATAAAACCATGCTGTAGTGCATATGCATAGATTAATATCAAGTCTGCTCTGATTCTCTGTGCATGATCTGCTGACTTTTCATAGATTCTATTTAAAAGATTCATCAATTCTTTTAATGTAATTTTTTCAATCAGTTTATCTTGAAGGATTGGAAAAACATGATTCTCAAATTTTCTTAGTCTTTTATGCTTAGTTTCTTCATCTAATTCAGCTTTTTTTGCATAAACTTCTAACCAAGCAAGTGTGATTTTCTTAAATGTGTGCTGATTATCTTTTTTCTGATTTTGTAAATGCTTTTGTTCTTTTGGATCTAAACCTTCTGCAAGCATTGTTCTGTAAGCTGAACGATATTCTCTAGCTTTAGCTAAACTTAGTTCAGGATAGGTTCCTAACGTCATTTTAGACACTTTATCAGCTATTTTATTTTTATATTTGAATTGCCAACTTTTCGTACCAGAGGGTCTAACAAGTATCTTTAGGTTTGGCAGAAGCACATTTAGTATCAGTTAGAGGTTTAACTTTTATTGCCATTCCAAATCAATACCTTGAGCATATGAGGTACTCATTAAGGTACTCATTTGGCATAGGTGTATCAAGGAATATAACGTGATATAACGATTGATAATTTAGATAAATGCAGGATTTACAAAGATATTTTATTATATTAATCCATATATCTTAAAAGATATGGTCCCGAGGGTCGGACTCGAACCGACACGTCATCTCTGACAGCGGATTTTGAGTCCGCCGCGTCTACCAATTTCACCACCTCGGGAGTGGATGAAAGGTATAATACGCGATTTCTCAGCACTGTCAACGCAGAATATTTTCATTTGTTTATTTTTAAAACAAATTGCATTTTTTCGTTTTAAAATCGAGCAATTCCCGCCATAAAAAAGAAAAAAGTTTATACTAGCCGCAGTTTTTTTAGCGTAAATCATCATGCAACTTTCTGATTTTAATTTTGATCTCCCCGATGAGCTGATTGCTCGCTACCCACTGGAAACACGCAGTGCCTCTCGCCTATTGCACCTCGATGCCCAAGGTCAATATCATGACCATCAATTTACCGATATTCTGGATTTACTTGAAGACGGCGACTTGTTGGTATTAAACGACACCAAAGTCATGAAGGCCCGTTTAAAAGGTAAACGTGCTTCAGGCGGTGCGGTAGAAGTGCTGGTTGAGCGTATGCAAGATCGCTTTATTGCCTATTGTCATATTAAGGCCAGCAACACCCCAAAAGCCGGTGCAGAACTTTTTATTGGCCCGGATGCAGTGAAAGTGACCGTACAAGGCCGTCATGAAAATCTGTTTATTGTAGAATTTTCACAACCAATTCTCGATGTGCTGGATCAATACGGCGCCTTGCCGATTCCGCCTTATTTCAACCGTGAAGCGGAAGAGATTGATACTGAACGTTATCAAACCGTGTTTAATGACCCAACCAAACTGGCCAGCGTTGCAGCACCTACTGCCAGCCTGCATTTTGATGCCGATCTGTTGGCAAAATTGGAAGCCAAAGGGATTCAAAAAACTTTTGTGACCCTACATGTTGGTGCAGGTACTTTCCTGCCAGTGCGTACCGATGATATTCAAAATCACATCATGCACAGCGAATGGTGCGACGTCCCTGAAACTGCGGTCGAGATGATTCGTCAGACTAAAGCCCGCGGTAATAAAGTCATTTCTGTAGGCACGACTGCCACCCGTGCAGTCGAAAGTGCAGCACAAGCACATAACGGTGAACTGGCAGCCTGGACAGGTGATACCCAGATTTTCATCTATCCGGGTTATCAGTTTAAAGTGGTCGATCGTTTGATCACTAACTTCCATTTACCAGAATCGACCCTGTTAATGCTTGTGTCTGCCTTGTCCAATCGTGACAATATTCTCAATGCTTATAAGCATGCAGTAGACAGCCAGTATCGCTTCTTCAGTTATGGCGATGCCATGCTGATTGATCAGGCGAAATAAGCGAGAACCATTGCCCATGCCGATCGAGTCTCTACAACAGTCCATTCATATTCGCCGCAAGAAAAATGCAGTGGTGTTTCAAAATATCGCTCGGCTTTGGGATCTGGGTCAACAGGCCAAAACGCATCAGCAATTGCTGGATGGGCTGCATCCCTGGAATGGCCCGATTACGCTCAAGTTTGAAAATAACCTGCCGCTTGCGCTTGCCGGAATTGGGCTTTTTCTGATTGGCAGCATTTTTATTGCGCCGGGAAATATCTGGATTCAGGGCAGTGTTTTTCTCGGCTGTCTCTGTATCTTCTGGGCCTATATTTGCTATGAACAGCAGCAGCCCTTAGAGGAAGTCATTGCTTTTCTGGAAGAACAGGCACTGGCCAAAAAATATCAGCTTGCCTTTCAAAAACAGCCACTGCATATTTCCATGCCACTCAATCCCCTGCACTTTATCCGGCATTTAAAACAATTATTTCCAGTATTCAATCAAGGTTCGTTGAGTAATGAGATTCAGCGTTATGCCAGCACGGTCTGGGAAGATGAAAATGACCAGCAACATCAGGTGCTACTGTTCCAATACCACTATATTGATGAAGTACAGGCCCGAAATAAGGAAGGTCAGCCAGTCAAACTGATGCAGGTCCATAAAGACCTGTGGGGCGTATTTGTGTTTGATATCCGGATTCAGGGACTGGCCGTTACGACTTCCAGAAAGAAATTTTATTATCCTTATAGCCATCCCTGGCACAGCAGCGATATTCGCACCAATCAGCGCTTAAGCTTTTATGGTAGTGATCCGCTGCAAACTGCCAAATTACTCAGTCCAGGTTTTGTGCTGCGACTGGCCGAATTTTTTGAACAGCGTCAGGGTGATTTACTGTTTCACCCAGAAAATAAGATGCTGTGCTATCTAGGGCCCCATGATTTATTTCAGGTATCGAGCAAGCAGCAGAATATTAGCGATATTTCTACATTGCGCGGCCACCTGAGAACGTTTAAATTAAAACAGCTCGAAAACTTACAACATGATCTGCTGCAGTTTTTAAAATAAATTTTTCGCATCATTTTTTAAATATAGATATAGCTTGGGGAGATCTCGGATGGGATTTTTGATTTTATGTTTGTTCATTGTGGCACTGATTGTCGCGATTATCATGATCCGCAACAGTATTGTCCGTCATCACAACGCCACGATTCGCGCCTGGTCGGATGTCGCCAGTTATGAACGGCAAAAACTGAAAATTCTGGACGGGCTGCAACCGCTAGTCGAGCAATACTCGAGTTTCGAAAAAGGCACGCTAGAAAAAGTCACCGAACTGCGTCAGAACATCATGAATCTGAATATTAAGGATGCTGATATTGGACAGTTACAACGCATTGAAAGTCTGAACAAACAGTTAATGCATAGCCTGAATGTGGTGATTGAAAATTATCCGGAACTGAAAGCCAATGACATCTATCTGAAAATGATGGCTGAAATTGAAGAACAGAATGAAAATGTCGGTGCGGCGATTACCATTTATAATCGCAATGTCGAGCTGTTTAACAACCAAATCCAGATTTTTCCGCACAACATCATTAACAATATGTTGCTCAGAAAAAAAGTGGTGCGTCCATTCCGTGATCAAAGCGTGACTCAGAATTTTGATTACCGTCCGAACTTTCACTGAGTGAACAGCAAGATCTGATAAAATTTTGCATCCTTGGCACATTAACTTATTATAAAAATAGCCAAGGATGCGGCTGTACCTGTCTAAAACTTATAAAATAAAGAATAAAAATTATGCTGGATTATTTAGAGCACTTTCAACAGACGCTGGTCGAGGAATTTTATCGGCTGTATGATCATTATCAGGATGATCAAATCTATGCCTGTAGTCTGGTCTTTGACGAATTTTTACTGCTGGATGATCTGGCGATCTCGACTGAACGCAGTATTTTTAAAAATCCTGAAGATCCTCAGCAATATCTGGCGGAACAGGATCGCTGGAATGTCCAGAAATGGCGTTATCGGGCCCACACTTCGCCCGACTCAGGACTCACCCCCTTTAAAACCTTGCTGGCCGATTATTTTAAAACCTAGCACAGCTTTGGCCATCCGGTATTGACACAGCAAAAACAGCTGCACGCGACGCATCTGGATTTATTGCTGGATAGTTTTAAACAGGCCAAACATCGTCTTTCTGAGGCCTATGGTCTGGATCTGGATCGCATCCTGTTTTTCATGAGCCTACCCACCCAAGTCGCATTTGAATGCCAATCTGCACAGACACTTAATCCTGAACATATTCATTTACAGGATTTCTTGGCTTCCAAAAAAGCGACTCATTCCCCTGCCATGCAGAAACGTTTGAAACTCTCGCAAAACGACAAGGATATTCTGATTGATCTGGAGCAGATGCTGGTAATGGAACCTTATGACTATCTGCAAGTGGCGCAAGATGCCTATTTGCTAACCTTGGAATCCTACTTTGTCGATAGCAATATTTATATCCAGAAACTGATCCAGCATATCGCTGCAATGGCCTCAGAACCGGATGGCAGCTGCGCCCTCAGCCGAGAAGATATCCAGCAGCGTTTGCAGCAGTTTTCTACACATTCACTCATTTCTACGGATGTTCCCTAGCTTCAGCGATAAATAAAATTACAGAGCGAATGCTCTACAATGCTGGCGTTTAGTGTAAGAATCAAGGAAAATAGCGCCCTTTAGCTATAACAATCAGCGAACTGTTTTTTCGCCTTGATGTGGAACTCCTATGAAGTTTGAAAAATTAGGTCAGTCGGGCCGTGCCCGTCGTGGTCGTTTAACGCTTGAACATGGTGTGGTGGAAACCCCGATGTTCATGCCTGTGGGTACGTATGGTACGGTCAAGGGCCTGTTGCCGCGCGATATTAAAGAGATCAAATCTCAAGTCATTCTGGGCAATACTTTCCATTTGTATCTACGTCCAGGACTGGATGTGATTCGTGAACATGGTGGCCTGCACGGCTTTATGAAATGGAATAGCCCCATTTTGACCGATTCAGGCGGTTTTCAGGTCTTCAGTCTGGGCGCAATGCGTAAAATCAAAGAAGAAGGTGTGACCTTCCGCTCGCCGATTGATGGCTCAAAAGTATTTTTATCTCCTGAAATTTCAATGGATATTCAGCACACGCTGAACTCTGACATTGTGATGATTTTTGATGAATGTACCCCGTACCCTGCGACGCATGAAGAAGCGCAAAAATCTTTGCAACTGTCTTTGCGCTGGGCCAAACGCTGTAAAACCCAGCATCATGACGTGCTGAAAAACCGTAATGCGCTGTTCGGTATTATTCAAGGCGGTATGTATGAAGATTTACGTGATGAATCTTTAAAAGGCCTGCTAGAAATCGACTTTGATGGTTATGCGATTGGTGGCCTGTCCGTGGGTGAGCCAAAAGAGGAAATGATCAAGGTCCTGGATTATCTTCCAGAAAAAATGCCTGCAGACAAACCGCGTTATTTGATGGGTGTCGGCAAGCCAGAAGACATTGTGGAAGCAGTACGTCGTGGTGTCGATATGTTTGACTGCGTGATGCCCACCCGAAATGCACGTAACGGTCACTATTTTGTGACAGACGGCTTGGTGCGGATCCGTAACAGCAAATATCGTCATGACCAGAGCCCACTCGATCCGCATTGCGACTGTTATACCTGCCAGAATTTCACCCGTGCCTATTTATTCCATCTTGAGAAATGTGGGGAAATGCTCGGCTCTATGCTCGGTACGATTCATAATCTGCGCTATTACCTGCGTTTGACTGAAGCGATGCGTGATGCATTAGACAACGGTACATTTGACGAATTTGTTCATGACTTTTATGCCCGCCGTGGCCTGGAAGTGCCACCTTGTCCGCAAGATTAATCCATCAGCATTTGCGCTGAGGAAAAAGACAATGTAAATTGCAAGAATATATCAATTTATTATCGAGTTGATCACCAGTTTTTTATTTTAGGAAAATGTAATGAGCCTTTTTATTTCGACTGCTCACGCTGCAGGTGAAGCTGCACAACAACCAAGCATGATGGCGAACCTTTTGATGATTGCTGTTTTTATTGCAATCTTCTATTTCTTGATCTGGCGTCCGCAATCTAAACGTGCCAAAGAACACCGTGCTTTGGTCGACAGCCTTGGGGTTGGCAGTGAAGTGGTATTTGCAGGCGGATTAATGGGCAAAATCACCAAGATTGAAGGTGACTTCGCAGTGGTTGAATTGAGCCGTGGTGTAGAAGTCAAAGTTCAACGTGCAAGTGTGATCTCAGTCCTACCTGAAGGCACTTTAAATAACCTTTAATCAAAAATAGTCGTGCCCTCGCACGACTTTTTCATTTTAAGAAGAAAACGAATGCGTTACCCAGCATGGAAATATGTACTGATCCTGGTTGTCCTGGTGATCAGTACCTTATATGCCCTGCCAAGTTTGTATCCAGATGAACCTGCTGTACAGATTTCGGGTGCCAAAGCCGGTACTCAAATTGATGCAAGCATCGTACAAAAAGCAGAGCAAATTTTAAAAACTGAAAATATTGCCACCCATGACAATAGCTTTGGCAACAATGCAGCTTTATTACGTGTAGATTCAAGTGAATCGCAGCTTAAAGCTAAAGAGGCTTTACGTCGTGGTTTAGGTGATGATTACGTGGTTGCACTGAACCTTGCCCCGACCACCCCAGAATGGCTGCAAAAAATTGGTGCCAAACCAATGAAGCTTGGCCTGGATTTACGTGGTGGTGTTCACTTCTTGCTTGAAGTGGATATGGACAAGGCTATTTCCCAGCGTATGGAAACCTCTGCGACGGATCTACGTCGTCAGTTGCGTGATAACAACCTGAAATTTAATAGCCTGAATTTAAGCAACAACACCATTGTGATGCAGTTTGCCAACAATGATGACCGTTCTGCAACGATGGACTTCTTGCGCCGTAATGGCAATGAGTTTACCCAGCAGGCTGTTGCGACCGAGACCGGTTCGACCTTACGTCTAAACTATACTGATGTGCGTAAGCAAGAAATTGAATCTTATGCTGTCAATCAGAACTTGACCACTTTACGTAACCGTATTAACGAGTTAGGTGTGGCAGAAGCACTGGTTCAAACTCAGGGCAGCAACCGTATTGTGGTTGAGCTTCCTGGTGTGCAGGATACCGCTGAAGCGAAACGTGTCTTAGGTCGTACCGCGAACCTCGAGTTCCGTCTGGTGTCTGACCTGAATGATCAATATATTGATCCATATACCGGTCAGGCAACGGGTGCATTGCCACCAGGCACAGAAGTCTTTGCTTATGAGTCACTGGACAGTGGTCGTCAGCTCTTGTTGAACCGTAACCGTATCTTAACCGGTGAACGTGTTCAGAATGCATCAAGTGGCTTTAGCCAAGACACAGGCGGTGCTGAAGTTAACATTACCTTGGACAGCGCAGGCGGCAAACTGATGTCGGATGCCACCCGTAATGCGGTCGGCAAACGTATGGCCGTCTTGTTCATCGAGAACAAGCAGCGCATTAATTATGTGGAAGACCCTGCGACCGGCACTCAGACTGAAGTTCGTACCCCGTATACTGAATCTGTAGTCATTAACGCTGCAACCATTCAGGCAGTACTGGGTTCTCAGTTCCGTATTACTGGCCTGGACTCGCCGCAAGAAGCTGCTGAACTTGCCTTGATGCTGCGTGCAGGTGCGTTGGCTGCGCCAATGTATTTTGTTGAAGAACGTGTAATTGGTCCAAGTCTGGGTCAAGAAAACATCGATAAAGGTGTACTTTCAACTCAGATCGGTTTCCTTCTGGTCGCCATCTGGATGGTGGTATTCTTCCGTCTGTTTGGTGTGATTGCCAACTTTGCCTTGGTCTTTAACCTGGCGATGATTCTGACAGTCATGTCTTGGATTGGCGCTTCCCTTACCCTTCCGGGTATTGCCGGTATCGTCATTACCATCGGTATGGCGGTCGATGCCAACGTACTGATCTGTGAACGAATACGGGAAGAAATGAAATGGGGAGCTTCGCCAAAACAGGCGATTGTGGCCGGTTATGATCGTGCCTATAACACCATTTTCGACTCGAACTTGACCACATTCCTGGTGGCGTTCATTCTGTTCGCGATTGGTACAGGTCCGATCAAAGGCTTTGCCGTAACCCTGATGATTGGTATTGTCTGCTCGATGTTTACTGCCATTACAGTAACGCGTGCCGTGGTACAGCTCATTTATGGCAAAAAACGTAACTTGAAAAAGTTGAGCATTTAAGGAGATCACTGATGACTGAAAATACTCAACTGAATCAAAAACAGTACGGTCGTCCGGAAGACGAACGCATTATTCCGTTTATGAAGATTGCGATGCCTGCGGCATTGTTTTCAATTCTCTTAACCGTTGCCAGTATCTTCTTTATTGCCACCAAAGGCCTGAACCTCGGTTTGGACTTTACCGGTGGTGTGGCAGCCGAATTAAACTATACCAATCCGGTCAAACCTGAAGATGTCTCCAAGGCATTGAACCAGGCAGGCTTTAATGATGCTGTGGTTCAGACTTTAGGTTCTGAACGTGACCTGATGGTGCGTATGCCGGTTCAGGAAGATATCGAAGCTGAAGACCTGACCAAAGCTGTTACAGCCGCAGTTCAACTGCCAAATAATGCGGCAGAAGTACCGAAGGTTGATGTCGTCGGTGGACAGGTCGGTAATGAGCTCTATGTCCGTTCTGGCGGTGCTGTGGCACTTGCGCTCCTGCTGATGCTGGTCTATGTCACCATCCGCTTTGAGGTCAAGCTGGCTATGGGTGCAGTATTGTCACTGTTCCATGATATCGTCGTTACCCTCGGGATTTTTGCGATGATGCAGTGGCCATTTGACCTGACTGTACTTGCAGCACTCCTTGCAATCATCGGTTTCTCACTGAACGATAATATCGTGGTCTCTGACCGTATCCGTGAGAACTTCCGTAAGATTCGTGGTGCAGAACCGGTCGAAATCATTAACATTGCCCTGACTGAAACGCTGCGTCGTACCATTCATACCTCTATGACCTTATTGCTGGTGGTGCTTGCCATGATGCTGATGGGTGGTGATGGTCTGAAATGGTTCTCGATCGCGATGTTTGTTGGTGTCTTTGTCGGGACCTATTCGTCGATCTATATCGGTACAGCCTTTGCCTTGTGGCGTGGTCTAAACCGTCAGGACTTTATTGTTCAGGTGAAGCCAGAATTTGAAGACGAGAACCAGATTCCATAATCTGTTCTGTTTCATGTTCATCGTTCAGCCCGTCTTATGATGGGCTGAATTATTTCTGTTGTTTGAATATGTGGCAGTGGGAATAATCGAAATGACTGGATGGATTTTCTCAATATCAGTTTTCTGGAAAACCACCTTTCTGCTTTCATCCAGACTTTGAAATTCATAATGATCCTGAGTTTCACTGACCAGTTGCAAAATGAGCTGCAAGCCATTGAGCAGATACACACAGAGTATGCCTGCAGTGGATAACTCGGCCTGTTTGTCACAAACCAGCCACCAGCCCGGTTTTAAGCTGGGAAAATAATACCGCCCTGCTACCTGAATCGCATAATGCTGTGATTGCAGATGAAAAATATCCTGATTGAATGAGAGCGCTGAATCTATGGGAATAAGTGTGAATGCCTGCTGTTGTACCACCTGCATCTGAAATAGTCCACCTTGCTCTAGAGCCGGAGATAATTCAACTTTCAGCTCATCCGACTGATCTAGAATGAACACATCTAGACCCAGTTGTTGTTCCAGCTCCCTTGCTGCTTTTTCCCCGATTTGGCGTTTACTATTCAGCAATTGCGCAATATATGAGGCTGACAAGCCAAAATGCTCACAGATCTCTTTGCCAGTTTTAAATTGCTGCGTCTCGATCAGCAGATCAATCACCTTGGCCAGATTATTTCGTCTACGTTCAAATATTTCGGTCGCGCTCATCTTGGTTTTCTGGTCTATTTTTTATGCATGTGATTCAAATACCTTACAATAAAAAAGCCCGCAATTAAATTGCAGGCTTTTTAAACTTACATAAGAGCAATTAAGTGCCCTGTACCAGACGGCGCGCGCTGATAATTCCCGGCTGCTGTTCTAGACGGGCCAATAGCTTGGAAAGTTGTGCCAAACCTTTGACTTCAATCAACAGCTTCATATTGGCAATACCATCCGCTTCCGAAATGGTATTCACCTGGCGGATATTGATCTGATCCGAGAAAATCACTTGTGTCAGATCTTTGAGCAAACCGCGTCGATCATAAGCTTCCACCACAATCTGTACGCTCTGACCGCGAGTCGGCTGCATTTCCCAATCGGCTTCTACCGCACGCTCAGGCTCTTGAGAAATCATACGCACATAGTCCGGACAAGCGACCTTATGAATGCTCACCCCCCGATTCAGAGTGATATAACCTGCAATTGACTCACCATGCACCGGTTGGCAACATTGCGCGACATGCAATTCCACGTTATCCAGACCGTCGATCAGAATCCCGTGCGCTGACAGCGTATGACTGGCACGCGGGTTCAGGGCAGGTTTTAGTACCAGTTCAGGTTCGTCCTGATCCAGATGCATATGGCGGTTCACCTGATTAATCAGAGCATGCAAGCTGATATCGCCATTGACCAGATTCACCAGAATGTCATCACCGGTTTTGACATTGAAGTGGTTGCAATAATCACTCAGATCAATCGATTTCGGGTGAATTGCCAGACGTGATAGTTCCTTGTTCAGTACTTCACGGCCAACTTCCAGATTCTTGCTGCGATCTTGCTGGCGGAACCAGTGGCGCAGCTTGTCCCGCGCACGGGCAGTTTTGATATAACCCAGCGAATTAACCAGCCAGTCCCGGTTCGGTTCCCGGTCTTTTTTGGTCAGAATTTCAACCTGTTCACCGGTTTTCAGGGTATAAGTCAGCGGCACATAGCGCTGATTTACCCGTGCGGCATAGCACTTGTTGCCGACTTCGGTATGTACATGATAAGCAAAGTCGAGCACGGTTGAATCACGTGGCAGCTCTTTGATATCGCCATCACGGCTAAACACATAGATCTTTTCGAAGCCTTCAAAATCTTGAATATGCTCAAAATTCTCTATTTCATCTTCAGATTCTTTATGTGCACTGCTTTCATTACGTTCTTGATAATGCTCAAGTACCGCACGTAAGGAATGTAGACGATGATTAAAGGATCGATCTGTGGTTTTTGCGCCTTCTTTATAATTAAAGTGTGAACACACCCCCAGTTCAGCTTCGTCATGCATTGCATGGGTACGAATCTGCACTTCAAGTGACTTATTCTCGGCAATCACTGCAGTATGTAAAGAACGATAACCATTGGCTTTCGGATTGGTAATATAGTCATCAAACTGATGCGGAATGTGGCGCCAGATCTGATGCACAATACCTAAAGTGTGGTAACACTCCGGTACACTTTTCACCAGTACCCGTAGCGCACGAATATCATAGAGCTGGTCAAAGCTCAGGTTCTTGCTTTTCATTTTTCGATAAATCGAATAAATGTGTTTCACCCGGCCATTAATTTCAGCTTCGATGCCATGCTCAGCCAATTCATTACGTAATTTATCAATCACAAACTGAATATACTGTTCACGCTCCAGACGCTTTTCATTCAGTAAGGAAGCAATTTCTTTATAACGTTCCGGCGCAAGATAACGGAACGCCAGATCTTCCAGCTCCCATTTCAGCTGGGCAATGCCCAAGCGGTGTGCCAGTGGCGAGTAAATGGTCAGAATTTCTCGGGCCACCCGTTCCTGACGCTCACGCGAGGAATTGGCCAGTTCACGCAAGGCATAGGTACGTTCGGCCAGCTTGACCAGAACAACCCGTACATCTTCGGTGACCGAGATCAGCATTTTGTAAATGCCAGATAGATGTTCACGCTGGTTATTATTGAAATGATCTTCCAGGCGTTTATTTTTTTCGATCAGCTCAGACAGCTTACCCATGGCAAGCGTACCTTTGACCAGGCTATGCACCTGTTCGCCGAACTGTTCCAATACTTCACTGAGTGGCATGACGCCTTCACGAACAGCACGATACAGCATGGCTGCGGACAAAGTATCTTCATCGACATGCAGATGCGCTAGAATATCCGCCATCTCAATACCAGTATAAAAGGTATTGGAGCGGTGCTGAACCGTACTTTGCAGCTCTCTTTCTAATGTTAAGTGGGCGACTTCTTCGAGCTGCGTTAAAGGTGCGCCATCTAATATGCCACGAACCCGATCCAACCATTCAGTCAGATCCTGGTGTGCTTGTTCGGCATGTTCTACAGTCGTCTCCTGTGACAACTCATTGAGTCGCCCAGGGAGTTGCTCACGTACTGTGACCATACCCGTCTCCTACTTTTAAAAACATCATTTCTTTAATCGTTTATTTGATTTTCTTTTTCGAACAATGCGATTGATTCAACATGTCCAGTATGTGTAAACATATCCATCACGCCCGCTTGGGTGAGACGATAGCCCTGTTGTACCAAGAGTCCTGTATCTCTGGCGAGTGTCGCAGGATTACATGACACATAAACGATTCTTTTAGCTCCAAACTGAGGAATATAATGCATCACTTCTTCTGCCCCGGCACGTGGCGGGTCGATTAATAATGCATCAAAACCTTGCTTTGCCCAAGTGTGGTGCGAGAAATCTTTGGTTAAATCTTGTGAATAGAACGCTATTTGTGCAATACCGTTGTTTTTGGCATTTTCCGCACCACGTCGAACCATTTCATCACTTCCTTCGACCGCAATCACCTGACCCGACGCACCAACACAGCGCGCCAGCGGCAAAGAAAAGTTTCCTAATCCACAAAACAGATCCAGAACCCGTTCACCCTGTTGTAGCTGAAGCAAATCACATGCCAATCGTACCATTTGCGGATTGATGCTTGAATTTACCTGGGTAAAGTCCAGAGGATTAAAGCCGAATTTCACATCAAAGTCATCAAGACCATAGTGTAAGCGTGCAGATGCTTCTGTATCATCTATTCGCGAAAGCGTTTCTTTGCCGGCAGGCTGCAGATACAGTTGCCAGCCTTTCTGTAACGTAAATTCGCGCAATTGGTTGACATCACCGGCAGATAATTTTGCAGTTTCACGCACCAGCAGTGCAATGTCCTGATCCCCCATGGCCAATTCTATATGACCGATGTCGGCCTTACCATTGAGACCTTGCAGCAATTGTTTAAGACGTGTAACCGAGCCAAACTCGCGATCCAAGATCATACAGCGATCAATCGGCGTCAGTTTATTGGACTGATTTTCACGAAAACCCACCACCAACTGATCCTTGGAAGGCAGATAACGCACCCCGATTCGGGCTTTACGGCGATAATCTTCACGTTGTGAACGTAAAGGCGGTAGCCATTGATCAGGCTGGATTCCGGCAAAATGCTGAAGATGTGATTTCAGCACATTCTGTTTCAGTTCAATCTGCGCATCCGCAGCGATATGCTGCATATTACAGCCACCGCAAATCCCAAAATGCGGACACACCGGTTTTACGCGAATCTCGGAAGCATCGCTCAACAATTCAAGGCTGTCGGCTTCTTCGAGTTTTTTAACTTCTCGGGTAATGCGGGCACGCACGGTTTCACCCGGCAAGGCATAACGGATAAAGACTTTCTTGCCATGTTTATGCTGCGGGTGATCCGGATGTGAACCATAATGAGCGATGCCACGTCCCTCATGCGATAGTGACTCAACCTGAAAAATGTACTCGGGTTGCTGGATAGGACGTGCTTTTGCTCGATGTTTCATGAAAACCTAGGGTGTGGAGATGGGAAAATCAAATTGGGTAAATTCAGTTCGTTGCGAAGTCTCACGCCAAACTGATAAAAAGTCCGCATGCTGCGGTTGAGTATGCAAATATTGAATCGTGCTTTGCAGCAAATGCTGATAATCCGGCAGTAACAGTTGGCCTTTTAACAGTAACCAGCGGATATACACCAGCCAGGTATTCAGGACATCACCTTCACAATAAGACGTTAGTTCGGTCCATTGCTGATTGCGGACATATTCTGGAACCCGATAGGCTCCGTCACCGCGCTTGCCTGGATAGCCCAGCAAATGTGCAACATCATCCAGCTTCTGGAAATGACGGGCATGAAACATGGCCATCACATCCATCAGGTCAACATGACGATGATGGTAACGATTCTGGTAGTTATTATAACGCTTTTGCGTATCAATTTCGCCCTGATCGAACAGACTCGGTGCAGAGAGCCCATGATACATGGCGCGGTATAAAATCACTGGTAAATCAAACTGTGAGCCGTTCCAACTCACTAGAGTCGGATGGCGCTTGTCAAAAATCGACAAGAATTTTTTCAAAATTTCTGCTTCAGAATGCTGTTCTCGACTAAAGGAAAACAGCTTCATACCCTGTTCATCCATCCATAAACCGGAAATACAGACAATTTCATGCAGCGGTAACCGCTGAAAATCAGAGCCTGAATCCTGACGGCGTAATTTGGTCAAGGCCTGATCCAGATCTGCTTCGGGCAGGTCCAGACCAAACAGATGCGCGCCTGATTTGAGATCGGTTTGGGTTTCAATATCGAAAGTTAAAACAGGCAGGCGCATAAAACAGTGCTCAAATAATTATTCAGGATCTTGTACAGAGAATAACCCTGTAGACAAGTAACGGTCACCACGGTCACAGATAATACACACAATCACTGCATCCGGATGTTCTTCCGCCAGTTTAATCGAGGCCCACACTGCCCCACCAGAAGAGGTTCCGGCACTAATGCCTTCTTTCTGTGCCAGCTTACGCATGGTTTTTTCAGCTTCGATTTGTGGAATATCAATAATGCGATCGACTCGGCTGCGGTCGAAAATGGTTGGCAGATATTCTTCTGGCCAGCGACGGATTCCGGCAATGCTTGAACCATCAG
This sequence comes from Acinetobacter sp. YH01021, assembly GCF_013420255.1. Taxonomy (GTDB): domain Bacteria; phylum Pseudomonadota; class Gammaproteobacteria; order Pseudomonadales; family Moraxellaceae; genus Acinetobacter. The sequence goes on along the minus strand of NZ_VOYO01000014.1, from coordinate 64,231 downwards.
ATGGCTGTAAACCGACGATCTGAATATCAGGATTCATTTCTTTCAGGTATTTCGACACACCCATGATGGTGCCGGTGGTACCCATAGAACTGACAAAATGGGTAATTTTGCCACCGGTTTGCTGCCAGATTTCTGGACCCGTGGTCAGGTAATGCGCTTCGACATTATCCGGATTTCCGAACTGATTCAGCACCAGACCCACACCATCATTCTGCATTTGAGCAGCAAGATCACGTGCACCTTCCATGCCCTGCTCTTTGGTTACTTCAATTAGCTCGGCACCATACGCACGCATCGCGTCCTTACGTTCCTGACTCATATTGTTCGGCATGATCAGCTTCATTTTATAGCCACGCATTGCTGCGACCATCGCCAATGCAATCCCCGTATTTCCGCTCGTTGCCTCAATCAGGGTGTCACCCGGTTTGATCTGCCCACGCTTCTCGGCCTGCATGATCATATTATAGGCCGGACGGTCTTTGACCGAACCTGCTGGGTTATTGCCTTCGAGTTTCGCGAGTACTGTAGCTTGAGTGTGACTTGCCAGACGCTGTAAACGCACCAGCGGCGTTTTGCCTACATAATGGTCTAACAAAAATTCATCTGCTTGAAAATCAGGGATGGTATTACTCATTATTTGCACCTATATCGAGGTGCGGCTATTGTATGAAAAAATGCTTTTCCCTGCATCCATTTAGCAAGGCTTTTTCAGAAAACTCACTAAAACTCACACACTATCAAGCCATAAACTACATTTCCCGATAATTTAGCCAGGTGAAGCAGCTCGCTAATGAAGATGAAAATACTATTTCAGTCTGGCACTTTTACAGATTGAAATTTCGTGCGTCTTAGTCTTGCTGTACCTGAGCAAAATTAACTGAAATCTCTTGTATTTTTAACTGCTAATCCGAAGCTTTATAAAAATTATGCTTAAATTTTAACTGTCGATTTAAAGCATGCTAATATGCCAGGCATAAAGAAAATACTGCTTAAATCATGTCAACGATCAACAAAAAGCTGTTTAAACGCCTACACTTAAATCATGCCTATGGACAGCTGATTGCGCTGATTTTTGTGCCAATTACTATTTTGGCCTGCGTCGGTGCCATGCTGGTGTTGACTGAAACCTCGAATGCCGCACGTGCCCAGCAGAAGCAGATGGCCATTGCGATTCTGACTCGCTTTCAAGGCACTTCAGAATATGCCCTGGATATCTTGAACCTGTATCCATGGCAATATGACCAAGCTCACAACGCCATGCAGAACATGCTGAATGAAAAGCATCTGGTTCGGGCAGCAGTTCTGGATGAAAATGGCAAGAACCGTTTGGGCATCGGTTTTCAGGAACAGGCGCCTTGGCCAGAATTTGAGAAAAGCGGCAATTTTGTTGGTCCGATTCTGCATCAAGATAATCATATCTATGCCATTAAAGTGAATGAAAACACTTTTTCTACCGGCTGGCTGGCGATCGAACTGGATAACCAGCCGCTAGCAATTGCCCGTTACCGAGTACTGATCGTACTGATTGCGACCGGATTACTGACCTTATTATTGTTATTACTTTGCTTGAATTTCTACTCACGGCGCTGGATCGCCCCAATGTATGAGATTCGCATGCAATTGCAACGCCTGAATGCCAATACCCTCGGCCAGCATATGGTGATTAACAGCACCGGCGAGCTGCGTTTATTGCAACGTGATATCGCCAATATGGTGAAACGTTTGCATTTCAGCTTTCTGGAACTGCGTGAACATACCGAACAGACCGAAGACGATTTACGCCGCACCCTCGACACTTTAGAAGTCCAGAATATTACCTATCGTCAGGCACGCGACCAGGCGATCTCGGCCAACCAGGCCAAGTCGGTGTTTCTGGCCAATATTTCCCATGAATTGCGCACCCCGCTGAACAGTATTGATGGTTTTATTCATCTGTTGTTACGTCAGGGCAATCTCAGCAACGAGCAGAGCCTGTATTTGCAGACCATTCGTAAGTCTTCGGCGCATTTGCTGGCACTGATCAATGATGTTCTGGATTTTTCCAAAATTGATGCCGGCAAACTGGAATTAGAAACGGCACCTTTTGATCTGGAAGAAGCGATTTTTGATGTGATGGACATGTTGTCACCTCTGGCAGCACAAAAACATATTGATATGGCCTTCTATTATGCAGATGGTGTGCCAAAACACATTATTGGTGATGCGCTACGATTTAAACAGATTCTGACCAACCTGATTTCCAATGCGATCAAATTCACTCCGGATGGAGAAATCATTGTCCGGGCACGCATGGAACATGATGGAATGGATCAGTGTGTGCTGCATTTTAGTGTACAGGATAGCGGCATTGGCCTGAGTGGTACCGACCGTAAAAAGCTGTTTGAGTCCTTCTCGCAGGGTGATACCTCGGTGACCCGTCAGTTTGGCGGTACCGGTCTTGGTCTGGCAATTTCCAAACAGCTGGTCAGCCTGATGCATGGCCAGATTGGTTTTGAAGACAATCAGGAACGTGCTCCAACCGAAAAAGGCTCTACTTTCTGGTTTACTGCCCAGTTCCTGGTCGATGAAGATACCGTGATTGAGCATCCAGATTTTAGCGAATTGACCGTGGTGTCTTATCTTGCACATCCGGCAACTGCGAATGTGCTGCGGCATTATCTGGAAAATTATCAGGTTAAACATATTGAATGTGCATCAATTCTGGATCTGTTTAGCCGTCTGAATCATTTACAGAATAGCGAAAATACCTGGCTGATCGTCGATCATAGTGGTGACAGTGAAGTCTTGTTACGCGAAATCCGTTCACGTTATCAGGGTCATCTGGCTGTCTATGGTTATCAGATGCAACTGGATCCAAGCATGCTCAATGACCATCGTGCCCGTGCCCTGCATCAGCCACTCAGCCGCAGCGCGCTGATTCAGTTACTCGGCAATCAGCCGGTCTTCGACCAGGAACAGCATGAAGAATTTAATGGTCAAGGCCTGCATATTCTGGCCGTGGATGATCACTTACCCAACCTGATTGTTCTGGAAGCCTTGCTGGGTGAACTCAATGTCACCACGACCAAAGCCCTCAGCGGGCAGGAAGCGATCGATATTATTCAGCGCCGTTATGAACAGGAACAGCCAGCATTTGATCTGGTCTTTATGGACATTCAGATGCCAGTCATGTCGGGGATCGATACCACCCGTGCTATTCGCTCGCTGCAATCAACTTTTGAAAATCATAGCCGCCTGCCGATTATTGCACTGACGGCGCATGCACTTTCTGATGAAAAACATAAACTGCTGCAAAACGGCATGGATGATTATGTCACCAAGCCGATCCAGATCGAGCAGATTATCCAAATTTTGACGCACTGGACCACCGAGCATTTTAAACGGATTCCGGTACTGGAACGTGCCAATGTGATTGATGCTCTGGATCCAAATATTCTGGACTGGCAGCAAAGTCTGCAACTGGCAGCCAATAAGGAAGATCTGGCGGTAGATCTGTTACGCATGCTGGTGGACAGCTTTGCGGATGAACTCGATGAAATGCAGCAACTGATTGAACTGGAAGATTTCCCACAACTGGAACATGTGCTGCATCGTTTATACGGCGCGACCCGCTATGTCGGTGCACCGACTTTACAGAAAGTCACCGGTGGCTTTGAACAGTTCGTTTCAACCCTGCGCAAAGAACGCCGTAAGGCCGATGAAAACTTTGTTCAGGACGTGCTGAAATATTTTGATGAACTCAAAGCCGTGGTTGAACAGGTTGAACAGGCTGCCCAGCAAATTTTGAAGCAACATTTGAATTAAACCTCTGAAGTGGCTCAGTCCATGACTTAAGAAGTGTGACTGAGCTGTCATGCAAGCCTAAAGGCTGCATGCTATGCTCAAGCCAGGAAAAATAAGGAAGAATGCCATGTCACTCGTGCGCTTGGAAAAAAATAACGGCATTGCCACTGTTACACTGAATCGTCCGGATAAACGCAATGCCATGAGCTTTGCCCTGCTGCGCGAACTGGTCGCGACTGCACAAAAAATCAAAAAAGATAAAAGCATCCGATGTGTGATTTTAACGGGTGAAGCTCAAGTCTTTAGTGCCGGTATTGATCTGGCCGATTTAAATAATCCTAAAAATCGTGCTTATGCTGCCTGGGAGCTGATTCGTCCGGGTCAAAGCCTGTTTCAAAAAGCATTTCTGGTCTGGCAAGAATTGCCCGTTCCGGTGATTGCCGCGATGGAAGGCTTCTGTTTTGGTGCCGGGATGCAGCTTGCCCTGGCCGCAGACATACGCATTGCCCATCCTGAGACTAAAATGTCAATTATGGAAACCCGTTGGGGACTGGTGCCAGACATGGGACTCAGCCGCTCACTGAAAGGCCTGATTGGTATTGATCTGGCAAAAGAGCTGACTTTGACTGCCCGGATTTTTGAGGGCGAATATGCCAAAGAAATCGGTCTGATCACCCATGTCGATGAACAGCCACTGGCAAGAGCACAAGCCTTGGCTGAAGAAATGCTGCAACGTTCCCCAGATGCGCTGATGGCCTCTAAATTTGTACTGGATGCCATGCAGCATCGTCCGAACAAATCCCTGCGTATGGAAAAAATCTGGCAATTGAAATTGCTGCTGGGTAAAAATAGCCAGCTGGCCCGTAAAAAAGACAAGAACCCAGAGGTTCAGTTTGTACCGCGCCAATATAAATAAGTCGAGTCTGAGTCAAAGCAAGGAATAAGAGAAAGTATGCAGTTGAATCGCGATACTAAAATTGCCTTTTTAGGTATGGGGCTGATGGGCACTCGTATGGCCACACGTCTGCTTCAGGCAGGTTTTCAGGTGGCGGTTTGGAACCGTACGCCAGCGGCCTGTGATCCCTTGCTGGATCTAGGAGCAACTGCACTGTCTTTAGACCAGATTGCGAATTATCCAGTGATTCTGACTTGTCTGGCAGATGATCATGCGGTGCAATCTGTTTTTGCTCAGATCGAACCGTATTTGGTTGCGGAGCAAGTGATTGTGGATTTTTCCAGTCTTTCGGTACAGCAAACTCAAACACTTGCCGCGCGAGCACAGGCCAAGAAAGTAATCTGGATTGACTCTCCGGTTTCAGGCGGTACCGCCGGAGCTGAACAAGGCAGTCTGGTGATTTTTGCCGGTGGTGATGCCGCGACGATTGAAAACCTTGATCCGATCTATGCAGTACTTTCACAGCGCGTGACCCGCATGGGTGATACGGGCACCGGTCAGGCGACCAAAATCTGTAATCAGCTGATTGTGGCTGCCAATAGCACCCTGATTGCAGAAGCGGTTGCCTTGGCTGGACTTGCGGGGGTGGATACCCGTTTACTCGCGCCTGCGCTGGCGGGTGGTTTTGCCGACTCCAAGCCTTTTCAGATTCTGGCACCGCGTATGGCCACGCAAACTTTTGAACCGGTGCAATGGAAAGTACAGACCTTATCCAAGGATCTGAATAATGCCGTGCAACTGGCACAAAGCTTTGACCTGGATGTTCCGGTGGCGACTCAAGCTTTAACGCAGTTACATGCTCATCAAGCCCAAGGCTTTGCCGAAGCAGATCTGGCTACTGTAATCCAGCAACTAAAACATTCATAAAGCTTGATTGATGCGGCCTTGAATATTGAAGAGAAAGACATGATTAAACTTGCCGTCAACCTGTCGATGATTTTTACCGAAGTACCGCTGATCGAACGTTTCGCGCTGGCTCGTGCACAGGGCTTTAATCATGTGGAAATCCAGTTTCCTTATGAACTTACGATTGGCCAGATTCAAAACCAGCTCAGCACCCATCAGCTAAACTTGTGCCTGATTAATGTGCCGGCAGGTGATTTAATGCAGGGCGGTCATGGTCTGGCTGGCATTCCAGGACAGGAAATCGAGTTTCGTCATGCGGTTGAGCAGGCTATCCAGTATGCTACCGCATTGAATGTACCTCGGGTGAACATTCTGGCAGGAAAACAGCCTAGGGATTGTGATCTTTTACCCTGCCTGAATACGCTGGCGAGTAACCTAAAAATGGCCTGTTCAATGCTGCTTGAGCATCAAATTGAACCGGTCTTCGAAATGATCAATGGCACCGATATGCCACGTTTTTTGATTCAAAATGTTGCCCAAGCCCAGGAAATGCTGGAAGCGGTACATCATCCGGCCTTAAAAATGCAGTACGACTGTTACCACATGGCAATGATGGGCGAAGATGTCTTAGAAACTTTGCAAGAAAATATTGCCTCGATTGGTCATATCCAATTTGCGGATTGTCCGGGACGGCATCAACCCAATACGGGTTCAATTCAATATCATGATATATTTCAGTGGTTAAAACATAGTCAATATCAAGGTTATGTCGCTGCCGAGTACAAACCTAGCGGACATTCCAACGATTCCTTTGACTGGAAAGATGAGTTCTTTCCGGAGCATGACTGAGTGGACTGCGGCTTCATTTGAAATTCAGGACTAAAACCGCTATATTAGACCATGCATAATTGTTAGGAAATTACACTCCCCATGAATTTAGAACCATCGCCCAGCGCTTCTAATTCTCACGATCTTACTATGAATTCAAATTCTCAAGCTGTACAGGACTGCTTAAAAGTGGTACATGCTGCACTTGAAGATGTAAAAGCAAAAGAAATTGTTGAGCTTGATGTCAGCGGTATCAGTAATGTGGCTGATGCTATGGTCATTGCAAGCGGTACATCGACACGTCACATCAAATCATTGGCCAATAACGTTGCTGAAGAAGCACGTAAAGCTGGCTTCCGCCCTCTTGGTATTGAAGGCGAACGTGATGCTGAATGGATCCTCATCGACCTTGGTTATGTGGTGGTTCATTGTATGCTTCCAACAGCGCGTAAATTCTATGACCTAGAAAGCTTATGGCGCAATCCTACAGATACTGACTCTGTAGCGTAAAAACCGAATATTCAAAAAAGCGACCTGTGTAGGTCGCTTTTTTATTGCCTGTTCATCTAACTTTATAAGCATTAATACCACTGAACCTATAGCTATTTTTCTTTAATTTTTACCTGCTCTTATGCACCGATTTAACTGCTGTTTTAAGCTCAATTCATCATAAACATAGAAACCCGATGACTGCGCAACAATCCTTATAACACGATATAAAATATTGCAGCATAAAAACCACCCAGGGCGGTTTTTGTTTAATCCTCCCCGACCCTCCTTTTTCAAAGGAGGGAGCCTTTAGCAAAAAATCCCCCTTTATTAAAGGGGACTTAGGGGGATTCTAATGATTTAAATGATTAGTGACCCGTACCATTAATGGCTTTGGTCATATCTTCCACCACTTTCTTGGCATCACCGAAGATCATCATGGTCTTGTCATTATAGAACAAGTCATTGTCCAGGCCCGCATAACCGGTCGCCATAGAACGCTTGATCACCATAATCGTACGTGCTTTATGCGCTTCCAGAATTGGCATACCATAAATTGGCGATGTTGGATCATCTTTCGCCGCAGGGTTCACAACGTCGTTCGCACCAATCACTAGCACCACATCTGTTGCCGGGAAGTCCGAGTTGATCTCATCCATTTCCAGGATGTCTTCATACGGTACGTCCGCTTCAGCAAGTAGTACGTTCATATGACCTGGCATACGACCTGCTACAGGGTGAATCGCAAAACGAACCGTTACGCCCTGCTCTTTTAGCAAGTTAGCCAATTCTTTTACCGCATTTTGTGCACGGCCTTGCGCCATACCATAACCCGGTACAATCACCACGCTGTCTGCATTTGACATCAGGAAGCCTGCATCATCTGCCGAGCCAGAACGGTGATTACGTTGGACCTGTTCACCTGCTCCTGCTGTCGGCGCAGCTGCACCGCCCATCGCACCGCCAAACAAAACGTTGATGATGGAACGGTTCATCGCTTTACACATGATGTAAGACAGAATAGCACCTGAAGAACCCACCAGTGAGCCTGCAACGATCAACATGTTGTTTTCTAAGGTAAAACCAATACCAGCTGCTGCCCAACCCGAGAATGAGTTGAGTAGCGATACCACCACTGGCATATCACCACCACCGACTGGTGCAATCCATACCCAGCCAAATGCCAGTGCAAGACCTGTCATCGCCCAGAAAGAGGTCATATTGCCAGTCAGGAAGAAGTGAACACCAAAACCTAACATTGCAATAAAGATGATTGCCTGAACCGGTTTCACCCATGCACCTGAAATGGTTTTTGCCCATTTCTTCGCGGCCAGTTTGCCATAAGCAAAGACTGATGCTGTAAAGGTAATCGCACCCACGAAACAGCCCACAAACAGTTCAAATAAATGAACACGGCTCATTTCATGGAAATTCACACCATTGGCAGCCAACAGGTCTGGACCAAGTTCGATCAGTTTGTTGTTGTGAATAATGGCAGCGACAGCAATCAGTACCGCAGCCAGACCCACCAGTGAGTGCATCAACGCTACAGTTTCAGGCATCTGGGTCATTGGAACTGTACGTGCACGGGCAATACCCACGATTGCACCCAGCACCATTGCGCCAATGATCATCCAGACGACTGGATTCTCAGCTACAAAGAAGGTGGTTACGACCGCAATAGCCATCGCGATCATTCCGTAACGGTTACCGGCAATCGCAGTTTTAGGACCTGATAAACCACGTAGCGTCAGGATAAAAAGAACGGCACCAATCAGGTAGAACCAATCCGCATACTCTCGAATCATTTCCATGGATTAACCCTCTTTTTTCTTTTGCTTAGGTTTAAACATTTCCAGCATACGAGCAGTCACGGCAAAGCCACCGAAAATATTAATGCTCGCCAGGAATACTGCAATCGCGCCAAGTACGCTCACCACGTTAATGGTCTGAAAATCCACGCTACCTTCAACGCCAATCACCGGCAGGCCAACAGTCTGAATCATTGCACCGACAATAATGATCGATGACAAGGCATTGGTGACCGCCATCAACGGCGTATGCAATGCTGGTGTTACACCCCACACCACGTAGTAACCTACGAAAATGGCAAGGACAAAAATCGTAATTGTTTCAACCATGAGTCTTCTCCTTAACCACGTTTCAGCAGCACTTGGCCGCCATGAGTGACAAGTAGGGCTTTTTGAATTTCTTCTTCTTGATTCAGGACAAAATTCTTATCTGCATCAAATAATGTTTCCACGAAGTTAAATACGTTACGAGCGTATAAAGCAGAGGCTTCAGTCGATACCGTCGATGGAATATTTGGAATGCCGAGAATTTTGACGCCGTTGTCGGTATGCACGGTTTCGCCACATTTTGAACCTTCGACGTTGCCGCCAGATTCTACTGCCATGTCCAGAATCACTGAACCCGGTTTCATTTTCGCAACTGTTTCAGCACGGATTAAACGCGGTGCATCACGGCCCGGTAAAAGAGCGGTAGTAATCACGATGTCAGCATTTGATACCGCTTTATCAACAATTGCAGCCTGATCGCGGATGTATTCTTCACCCGGCATCCAGCCATAACCATTTTTGGCAGCATCTGCAGCTTTTTGCTGCTCTTCAGCAGACATCGGCACGTCTAGCCATTTACCGCCCAGAGATTCAACCTGATCTTTGGCAGTTGGACGCAAGTCCGTGGCTTCAACGATGGCACCTAAACGTTTTGCAGTGGCAATCGCTTGCAGACCCGCTACGCCGACACCCATAATCACCACACGAGCCGGTTTAACCGTACCCGCAGCAGTCATCAGCATCGGGAACATGCGCTGGTATTCAGCCGCAGCCAAAAGCACCGACTTGTAACCTGCAAGGTTGGCTTGAGAAGACAAGACATCCATGTTCTGCGCACGAGATAAGGTTCGTGGCAAAAGTTCCAATGCAAATGCAGACACGTTTTGTGCCGCGAATTGGTCAAGCTCAGTATTACGGTAAGGATCAAACATTGCCACGATAGTGGTATTCGGGTTGAGTTTTTGAATTTCATCACCTTTCGGTGCACGAACTTTTAAAATCAACTGACTGCCGGTGTAGGCATCATCCGTAATTTTGGCACCAACTTGTTCATAGGCACTATCGATATAGGCAGCTTTAACCCCTGCACCACGTTCGATAATCACGCTATGTCCTGCGCTGATCAATTTCTTTACTGTCTCTGGCGTCGCAGCGACGCGATTTTCACCGACAACAGTTTCGGCTGGAATTCCGATCTGCATGAGCGTTCCTCAAGCTAATTTTTCTTAAGTAAACATCGTGTAAAACGATGCTTCCCCTCAGGATGTGTTCTTGTTGAATTTTTGGATTCTAATCAAACTGTTTGAAATTACCACCTACTATTTATTTAATAAATACCTATATTTTGAACTGATGATTCATAAAAATGATGCTGCAATAGCACATTTATTTAATTCTCTAGCTATTCATATTCGATGCTTTTATAAACGATATTCATTCCACTGAATGAAATATCCAGATTTTGCTGGTGTAAATAAGCGCGAATTTCTGATTTATTTTGTTACATTGATGATTCTGACAATGATTGCTGTATTTCTTGATTCAGAAGCAGACTTTCAATTTCTCTAGTCCCTATAGATAGCGGCACTTTAGCTGCGCCGTTTTTTTAGTTTTGACTTTTTTGACAGATTTAGCACTCAAGCAAGAGCATTGTTTTTAGATGTTAAAATCGTATTTTATGAAATGATAGAATTTGTTTTGAGCAGATCTTCATCAGACAGAATTGATAGATCTGACAAAAAATAATCGCCAAAATTTTATAAGACTCAGTTCTCAAACAGTCAGATAAAGGGTAGAAAAAAAGCTGGATGACTATTTATTATATTAATGTACTGAACTTGATTCAAAATGGAAAATCTCATTTTTGCACCAAATTTGCGCAATAAAATAGAGTAAATATTCCACTTTTTTGGCCTCAGTGCTCTTTTTTATTGTTTTTACCTCAAGCTGCGCTTTAATGAAGCAACCCCCTCATTAAAAGATAAAAAATTCTGTAAATATTCACTCATACTTTCTATTTGAAATTGCACTTCTTTCATTAAGCTGCCTGAGTTCTGACAATTTTCAATGCTGGCAATATTTCTCTACTTTTAAAGCAAGAACTTCTGGCCTATAGTGCCCTCAATTTGAACATTATTCTCATTCCTCATTTAAGTTCTTCCGGTCTGAATACAAGGTTAGCCCTATGCACACGCCTCTCGATATTAGTCAAAATAAGCCCTTATTATGGCTGATGGCGATTGCATGCGGCTTATGTGCCGGCGCTAACTATTATTGCCAGCCGCTGATTTCATCGATTCAGCAGTATTATCAGGTACCTGAATCACAAGTGGCGCTTACTGTCACTTTTGCTCAAATCTCTTATGCCCTGGGCCTGCTTTTTATTGTGCCTTTAGGGGACATGCTGAATAAAACCAAACTGATCCCTTTCCTCATGCTGGGTGCAGCAGCAGGTTTATTTATTTGTGCCAGTGCAGTGAATCTGCCAATGCTCTGGGTCGGCACTATCATTGCCGGATTGTTTTCCGTAGCTGCACAGATTCTGATTCCCTTGGCCACCATGGCGGTCAAACCGGAAAAAACTGGAGAAGTGGTGGGCTTCTTGATGAGCGGATTACTGGTTGGCATTCTACTTTCGACCAGTATTGCCGGATTACTTTCCGACCTGTTTCACTGGAAAATGATTTATATCCTCAGTGGTATAAGCATGCTGGCCTTAAGTTTTTATTTGAGAGGAAAACTACCGAGCCTGCCACGTCTGAGAATCAGCTATACAGCGATTTTTAAATCTATGGGGATATTACTCAAGCAGGAACCACGACTGGTTTTGCGTTCACTTACAGGTGCGTGTGCTTTTGCTGCCATGAGTATGTTGTTCTCCACCATCGCTCTGCTGTTGACACAGGAACCTTTTCAGCTTTCTGATGTCATGGTCGGACTGGTCACGCTGGTCGGTGTATTTGGCGCACTTTCTACGCAGTTCATTGGTAAATGGGCCGATCGTGGCCATATCAAAACACTGAGCTGGATCGGTTGTTCTATCCTGATGGGAAGCTGGCTGTTTTTATATTTTGGTGCGGTATCCTTGCTCAGTTATATTCTGGGTTATGGACTGATAAATCTGGGGCTCGCGATTACGCACAGCTGTAACCAGAACGTGATTTTCCGCCTGCGCCCGGATGCCAAATCACGGGTCAATTCACTGTATATGACCTTGTATTTTATAGGCGGTGCCTGTGGTTCAGCCTTAGGGGTTTATGCTTGGCATCACGGGGGCTGGAGCATGACCTGTCTGGCAGGACTCGGGCTAGCTCTGTGTGCCACCCTATTCGCCCTGCTGGATCAATGGTATCAGGCCAGAACAACTGCATAAGTATTTTACCTCTATTTAGCTGACTTGCGCCGCCGGATAATAAGGCTTATTCAGATCAAGAGTTTGTGAATTTTCCAATAAAATACAGATAAAAACCGGCAATAAGGCTGCCATAATCCGGCAGCTTTCCTCTAATGATTTATAATTCAGCGAGCTGTGATACGTGGCGCCACCCTGCATTATCTGATGGTGCAAGGTAGATAAACGCTGAAATATTCCAGCTAAAATTTCAACAGAATTTCGTTCTTTTAAAGCATTCTCTATATTCTGTTTCTGGGTTTCCAGGTCAGCCTGACAGCGTTCCAGACTAATTTTCTGGTGACGATAATCCCAAAAGCTTTGTTCCACATAGGGATTGGCCAAGAGTGAGCAGATCGGCTGGCTGTATTTTTCCCAAAGAATATGATTAATTTTCTGATCCAGATCCTTTTGGCAGAGTGTTTCCAGAAACTGCTGCAGCTTGCTTTGATCTTGAACTAGATCACTCTCATCTGCATAAATCGCCTGAAAGCTGATCCACAGGCTGATAAACTTAAAATCCAGATCCTGATCCAGATCTAGCGATTTTTTAAACCAGCCTAAGCCCCGATGAATTCTTAAATTAAAATGTGCCGAATTTTGTGCTTTATGGCTTTTATAAATTTCCTCCAATAACAACATGATTATTCTCCTTATTTCTAGCATTTTTATCTTCATCTTTCTCCTATCAAAATATACCATTCCAACCTGACTGGGAATTCCAATTTTATTTCTTGTTTCATTCCTTGGATTTACCGGGCTAGCTTAAGTTCGCCGAGTGGTTTTTCTGATTTTATGCTAGTATTACGCCCTCTTTTTGCGACGTCAGCCGATCCGGTTTTAGCCAAAAACCAATAGCTGAGTGATCGCATGAATTGCTTCTTCTTTCTTCCATTTCGTTAAGGCGTAATTTTGAATGACTGATCTGACCACCATTGAAAATAAACTTCAACCACGAATCAGTGTTGCGCCGATGATGGATTGGCAATAATCATATTTTTATTAATATAAATTCAACTACTTATAATTATTATATAACCTATAGTTGCAGAATGGTTGCACACAAACAAAAAAAATAGCCCTCAGTCCGAAGACCAAGTGCATGCAAACAAGTGGATCACCTGTTAATAACGCTTGCTGTTAAATACTGATTTGGCGAAGTCAATAAAGGTAATAATTACCTTTGCCCAGCGTTCCCAGTTCTGGCCAAGATCCGTGATAAATGACTTCAAGAAAGCCAAAACCCAAGCCTTTTTGTCCGCACCAGAATCACGTTCTTTTTCTGCTGCATCCATCGCATTTGCAGCCGTTTCATAGATTTCACGGCCAACTTTAGCTGCTTCAACAAACTCAGAAACAGCACTCGCAATTGTCAAAGCTGTCATGACTTATGCCCCTTTTCATATTCAATCAGAACTTTGGCCACAGCTTTTGCTGCGATCCAATAACGTGCCTGGTATGCTGCAAGCTCAGCTTCATTTGAGATAAAACCAAGTTCTACAATCAGACCACCGGCATTGATATAGCCCAGACTCCCCCGGGCCGACTGGCTTTGATCAATCCAGCCATCATTACCACGTAAACGGCTACCCAATGCTGAAGCTACTGCTGCAGATAGATCCTGTGCCAGTTTCTTGTCTTTTGGCAGAGCAATCGTTTCTACCCCATTCGCTTGTTTGGAAGCTGCAGCATTCATATGGAATTCAACCGCTACACTAGATCCTTTGATCAACTTTATGGCCGATGAAAGCGGATCATTCTCCGATCCGGTACCATCGTTTTTGACTTGGACACCAGCTTCACGCAAATAAAAAGAAACTGCATTCCTGAAATTAGTAACCAAGTCTGCTTCTTTAATTTTGCCATTGACTGCGCCAGGATCAGAATTACTATGACCTGCAGTAATGGTGGCAAAGCCTAATGATTGTTGTAATTTTGGTTGATAAATTTTCTTACCAAGCCAAGATAAAAACACCATGACCGACCCAGTGATAAATGCATGGTACTCAACAGGGATCACTTTAAAGTCCATCGCCCATTGCAGTGCTGGAATAACTACAAGTAATAAAAAAGCTCCCAAAATTGGGAGCTTTACAGAAAGATACTTCCAGGCACTTTGTTCAATTAATTTCATTTGACGCTCCAATTCGCGGCCTTATTCTTAAGCCAGTTTTCAATAAATGTACTTCCAAGAATTCCCAGAGCTGATGCAATTGCAATCAAAGCCAGGGGGTGAATATCGGGAATTTGTAATAAGACCCCACCAGCCAAAACGGATGAAGCTGATCCCAAAATAGTCCGACCCAAAACAAGTCGAACAGTTAGTCTTTCCTCAGATACAAGAAGTTTAGACAGGCCGATGACAGCCCCGATCACGACCAGCATCCAAAATGTTTTTTCATGCTCCTGCATGATTCCCCCTAAATTTTGGTAATAAAAAAAGCACCCGAGGGTGCTATTAAATAGCTTGAATCCTTGATGCAAATGCCGACCAGTTTGGCGCTGCTTGATACGCTGCGACTGATGCGGCAGGAACTTTGAAGATACATGTGGACTTCAGACCATTAAAACTGGTGTTCGTAATCGTTGGCGGTGTAAGAGCACGACAAATAATTTCGTTGCATGATGCCCAGTTCATAAAAGAGTAATCCCCAATATTTTTTACACCGGACCCTATTAGCAAAGATGTTGCTAAACTCCACCCCCTAAAAGCATAACCGCCAATATTTTTTACTTGATCCGGAATCGCAAGAGATGTTGCTTTAGCCCAACCGTCAAACGCTTGTATGGGTATATTTGTCAAACCAGAGCCAATATGTAAAGACAGAGATGAACCCCATCCATAGAAACACTCCTGCCCTAGCGTAAGCACAGAATCTGGAATGGATAGTGAGGTAGCTCTTGACCAGCCTGAAAATGCGCCTTGATTGATTGATGCTAGAGAGCTTGATAATGTTAGTTGAGTTGCATTTGTCCATTCAGCAAAAGCACTACTCCCTATCGATGTCACAGAGTTTATCAAAGTCAGAGATGTGGCTTTTTTCCAAAGCGATAATGCGTTTGCTGATACAGCAGAAAACGCATAATTACCGATACCACCACTAATTTCGGATAGTATTACGCCCCCGATATTATTTGGAAAATTATCAAGCGTGCCGGTAAATTGAATCACCCCACCACCTGTTACATCTGACGGTGCGAAAAGTTCAATTGACTTTGTTGCGCTATCTTTTTCCGCTGTGACAGTAATTTTTTCGCCGCTCGTGTACGCAGACGAAAAAGGGACGATGAAGTCCCCGTTTGCATCCGCCACAGCTGTATAAGTTGCCATTATTCCTCTACCTCAATTGTAATTATTGATCCAGCTGGAGCTTTACCTTTAATGTTTGAACCATCAAATCGCATATTTGCAGATAATGAAGTGTCAACATTAACGATAATATTTGCCTCAGCTAAAGTATTTCCAGATACATTATTACTCGTTGTATTTGCGGATAGAATCAAGCTCACAGCTTCAACAAAAAAGAAATGCTCAAATATTTGATATGATTCATACCCATCACGCACTGACCATAGTTTTAATGCATGTGGCTTATTCGGAACCAAAACAGATGCTGGTATTGTTGCGCTGCTTGCCGTGATTCCACTTGCACTACTTAGAATCACACTTTCAGAAAGAAGCTCATATGAATAAGTAACATCGCTTTCAACTGTCACACCTCCATCAAAAAACCCTAGTATCTCGCCACCAGTTTGCTGCAAGCGATTTCTATCACCCCAAGTCAACACGATATCATTTGCTACAATGATTGTTTCTGGATAGTAAGTACCATTAATTTTCACATTCGCTGGTGGGTATGGCCGGATTGCTCTTGACTTTATCTCCACCCCTGCTCCAGATACAGATAATTCCTGAATCCCACTTGGTGTTGTTGTTAAGACTTGTGCCTCAATGATTTCACCTTGTGCGTATTGAATTGAATCAAAGGCAACATCAGGCAGATCAATCACAAATAAGCTTCCAGAGCTGTGTTTTTTTGGCACCGTATCTAGCACACCGCGCTTCACTGTTAAAACCTTTGTTTCATTATCAAAACTTATAAAACCCATCCATTCATCATTTAGCAAAATCAAGTTATTTGAATTTGCGGTTTGAGTTAATATACCAGTGACCGTGAATGATGTAGTTGTTTCAGTGATCGGCTGATCGAGTTGCAAAACATCGCAGTAATCAAGACGAGAAACTTGCTCAAATTTGCCCACCCCGCCATCCGTATAAAGCAATGCGTTAAGCGAGTTGTTTTGTGGTTTTGCTGCAATTGCTGCAACATAGCCAATATCTGGGTTATTAGACAATTCCAAATCCGCATTTGTTTGACCGGCGCGAAGCACAGTTAAATAGTATGGCACCTCAAATACAGCATTCACACTTGGTTGCGGTGTTTGTGGTGCTGATTCAACCGGAGCGTCAACCACAATTGATGTGTTCATCTCGCCTGAATATGGAATCACCTCTTCAAAATCAATCATCACAGCATTGTCAGCACAATTACCAAGATTGATTTTCATGATACGAACAAGGATTGTGCCATTCCATTTTTTAGACCAAGGTAAGCGAATCAGGTCATAACGATTCCATTTACGCGCCTCTTTCCACCCAGTCGCAAAACTTCCAGACCATGCAGGCGTTGAAAACTGTTTTAGCTTCCAGTTCGCCACAATTTCAGCATTTCGCATGTTCATAAAATATGGGAATTCAACCGATTCAGCATTTGCATGTCCTATTGTTAAAATTGAACCATTCTCATAAACAGAGAAAGTAGAGTTTTTAATGCGCTCACGGTCGTAATACGTGACATTCAATTGATTTACAATGTCATCAGAGTTCATTACTTCAAGAGATAAGTCTTTGATCTTGTTTTCTGCGATTGTGTGTATTTCCTCTTCATCAAACCAGTCATCACGAAACAAAACCATTTCATAAAGGCCAGTTTGACGATTTACACGAATTCCCGCCTCAACGTGATAGCAAAGCTCTTCGATAGCTTCAATACATGATTTCTCGTTAATAGCCCACGAAATTCCTAAGCCTTCATCATAAATACGATCTGCTGCTTTCATGAAATTCATATCATTGACATCTGATCCAGGCTTTCCCATTGCTGTATCATCAGTAAGAATTTCGCGGATTTTATGAATCGGATTTATATCTGGGTTTTCGTCCAAATCCAAATATATTTTGCTGAACGATTTTTTTAATAATTGGAAAGTGCTTATAAGTATATGTTCTTCAAATCCATCCAAAGCTCTATTGACTGTTAGTTTCACTGTAACATTACCTTGTGCGAGAACAGTTGCACGGTATGTTCCATTTCGACTTATACTTCCGCGCTCATCTGTTGATTCAATAGTTTGGTCATCAATAGAACTAATAAAGCCCCCTGTTATTTCTATCTCAGGTCTGTCTAGTGATTTCATTTTAACATTAAGTATTAAATCAACCAGCCCCATGCCTGCCAATTGAATATTAATTTCTCGCTCATAGTAATAATACAGACCATGACCGTAGGAGGGGCTTCTTATATAATAATCAGCAGTGCTATAATTACTTGGTATAAAACTATCCGTAGCCGGATTGTATTTGTAAACCACATTAACTTCGCGCTCATCTATAATTTCATTTTCCCTGCCCGGTCGAGTAAAAGTATCTGTGTTTTTCACCTTAAATGAGAAATTAAAATCCTTTCCTTCAATATCACTAGAACTCATTGATTTTGTGCCAATCTCACAAACAACTGCTCCATCTCCGCGAACTTCATACCACTGCCCACTACCGTCATTTCTAACGCGTGTACGCTTCACCCATAACAACATCTCTTTCATGTAGCCAGAGTTGCCGACATAAAAAGATGACCTTCCACTAGCGCCAAGAATATTTGCTACTTCTTCATATATTCCACCGACGCCAGAAAAATCAGGGCCTTCTTCTCCTCGAAATACCAAATAGGATTGATATGGGTAGCCAGAAACTAGCGGAAAGTATTTTTGATATTCCAAGTTTGGCTCTTGGTCTGGTGTTCCAAGATGGATATCAATAACACCAGCAATCCCTCCCTCTGCTTCACCATAAAGATTTTGCTTATTTATTGCCAAAAAATCAGATGTATCATCCTTACCCTTATTAATCCATCCACGATTATCAAAATTAATACCCAGGAACTTTTCAATGCGATTGCCGATGAATGCTGCAAACTTTGCGTAGTAACGATAACCAACAACCTGTGAACTACTTTTTCCCATTTTTAGCCACCTCAACCACTTGCAAAGCCATTGCATCTTTTGTATTTATAAAATCCTGAGCATCACGGCCATTTTTTAAGAAGTCTTGCCAATCCCAACCTTGACGCAAAAAAAATGCCCTAGTTCCACTAGAGCACATTTTCGCTTTCCGAATATCCGACATATAAATTCTCATTTCTTGCCGCCTTTTTGTTTAATTGGTGAGGTCGTCTTACCCCAAATATCCGTGATGTTTGCATGTACATGCGGACTGCCGGCAATGTCGCAAAATGAAGTACCCTCATCAGCAATTGTGCCGTCCAGCTGATTTGGTTTTGGTCGATTCTTTTTCTGCATCTTACGCATTTGCAGGAACGTGTAGACCCCAACAATTAGAGAAACAGCACCAGCAATCAAAGCACCAATCAATAAAGGTGCGATTGAGGTAGAAACAGAAATATTACTCGGATCAAAACCAGTAAGAAGCAATTCGATATTCATATTTTCTCTACTTAATTAACTGCGTTTCTAATGGATTTTCAGTCGGAATATTTGGATGACCACCAAAGCGCTTGTGGTTATTGAATTTTTCATGACACATTTTTAGTGATTGATCGCAGCCCGGTGCTACTCGCACCACATCACTAACTTCCAGACCGATATGCTGGCGGTACAGGCGAATGCTGCCATTTACGCCATTACCGGTGATGAAAGTGAACATCCCATCCTTTTTAAGCACACCACGATTTAACCAGCCAGGTGGATAGGTTTTAACTTCCATTACTGGATCACCATTCTCAAAAGTCGGATTCCCGAGTTCATCTAAAAAAGGTTGGCCCAGCTCATCAAGGACCGGTACTTGCTCAAATACCAGTTTGCCATCTGCATCTTTGACTTGAGTTGGATTCACAGTAAAAGCCACATCAAGGCTGTTAATCGCGGTCACAGTCACATCAAATGACCATTCGTTAAAATCAAGGCCGCAGTATTTGTCGTAAATTGTGTTCGGGCAGGTGCGCTGATATTTACGGGTCAAGATTTTGCGACGCATAAAGCTTTCTGCTGTCGAGCAGACCAGCGTCATGGTATTATCACGGTCATCGAATTTTGGCTGCGTCACCCGGCCTTTAAACAGCACCAGTGATTCAGATCCATCCAGCTCAATCAGGGTGAAATACACTGATTCCAGATAAATCTTGTTTAAGAACACCTGGGTAAAGCTGTCATCTGCATCATTGAATAGCGGATAGGGATGCGGAAAAGTCAGATCGACTTCACACTTATCAATATCTGCATCTTCAATATTTCCCCGACTCAAGCCTTTCACTGGGTAATAGGTGATGTTGTTATGGGTAATCGCCTTGCGTGCACTGGTAAAAAACCACTGCTTTTCCCCGTGCTTAAATTGATAAAGTTCTGAACGTGCCATTAATTGCCAATCTCCACAATTTGCACAGTGGTCCGTGCACGACCTTTTCCTAAAAATTCGAACTCGATATGGTCTGAATCAAACCGGTACAAGCCCAGATAGCAGATCGATTTAATCTGGCTATGCTGTGCATTGATTGGTGGTGATACAGTGAAATATTGTTCTGATTTTTGGGTGATTTCATGAGCAGACCAGGTTCCATCCATCTTTCTGACTGCAATATGTTTACGGTCAGCTTCCACAATGAATTTGGTGCCAATATTTAAAACTGTGCCAACAAAACCGGTATTCAAAATATTTAAATGCTTCTCATACAGCGGCTGCCAGAATTCACAGTACCGGCCTGAACGCCTGTACAAAAATTTGTAGTAATCCAGGTAATGCTGTTTTGAAAAAATCAGGCTATTCAACTTTTTTTCATACCGCGGCTTTTGCCAGTGACTGTACGTTTTGAACCCCCCAACATCTCCATCGACACGATTCTGGTGTTTATGCAGCCGCATGCCTAAGGAGGTACCATCAAGCAACAATGGCATGGTGTAGAAATCAAAGCCCTGGTACTGTGCTGGAACTTCTGCTGTATAACTTGGTGCATCTTCAGCCAGGACATGAAATTCGATGCCGTAACCGACCATTTTGCTGCGTACTGATAAATCAACATCATCCGTCATTACGCATATACGCAAAGGTGAAATCTTGGCATTGATCACATCAATACTTTTGGAAATACGAAAGCCATCCTGATATTCAGTTTCCAGTTCCTGGGTAATTTCATCGGTATCCGGGTCCCGGATCTCTTCCTGAATAATCACATAACGCCCTATATCCGTGATCTCTACGACATGCTGTTCAGTTGCAGTTTCGATCAGTGCATACCCGCCCACAAATAAATGAGTGGCCACATTTGCTGTATCAAATACTATGAAATCTCCATCTGTATCCGGTACCGGCAAAGAGATCTGCTTCAAGGGAATGGCCCAAAGATCACTCATATGTGCCCAAACCATATGAAACATATCACCCAATGCTTTTTTGAATGCAGCGTATTCAAATTTAAGCACCTGACGCGGAGCATCACGTAAAGGATGACGGATTTCATCACCACCAAAGCTTTCATGCACTTCAGTCAGCCATTCCAGTTTTTCTGTGGACGTGAGCAAAGGACATTGTGCCAATACAACTGCATCACCATATTTGGTTTGTACTTTCATTTTGTCCTCATGAGATAAAAGAAAAGCCCACCAAAGTGAGCTTATGCAAGAGCATTACGATTTCGTTTCATATGATGAATCACCGCATCACCAAATTCTCTTGATGACTTGTAGTTCTTAGCCTCATCCATGTCTTTGACCATGATTACTGATAACTGGTTATCAATGACCTGTGGTGCTGTAGCGGCAGGCTGTACTGATTGCAAGCCACTGCCAATATTTGGCACTAAAGCATTACTTTGTTGTGGCAGCTGGCCAGTACGGTTGATGTAATCCAGATTGGATGCACCAATCTTTTGTACCGAAGAAGCCTTTACAACATACTCATAATCAGACAACCGTGCAGGAATTGAATCACTGGTACCGGTACCAGGACCACGCACCAGACCACCCGTTGCAAATGCCACACTACCAGCTGTTGCTGCCTGGGCAATTTGCAAACCTGCAGCAGCAATTGCAGCAGGTTGTGCAATGTATGGACCAATCAGCGGAATACCAGATAAAGCAGCATACGTCTGGGTATAGACCAAAGGCGCGTTCAGCGTTGCTTTGGCTACTGCAAAACTTTTCTCCAAAGCAAAAGCTGCATGATAAAAACCAGATGATTCACCTAAGACGTTTTTGAATACATCCGACCAGCCACCCATCATGCCGGCCATGGATTCAAGACCCAATTGAGCCTTAGCATTGTAGTAACGTTGTTCAACCATGAGCATATCTGCACGATATTGCTCTAAGGTAATTCGCTCCCACTCATAGGCTTTAAGGATTGCATTCTGCTCATCTTTAAAACGTTCATCCCGAGCAGTATCTACATCACTACCTACTGCCCTACGGTAATCCTGATCAACAGTATCCCGCTCTTCATCATATTCAAACTGCGACTGTTGTAACAGCATAGCTTTCTGATTAGGTGTATAGCTTGCGGTCGACTCGATCTCATCACGTACCAGCTGATAATACTGAGAAGCATATTCGGCAGAACTGATCCATTTCTTGCGGATCTGCAGCAAATCTTTTTCTTCAGCAATACGGTTTTGATCCAGCTCATAAACCATCTGCTTACGCAAGGATTCGGATGCTTGTAAACGCTGGGCTTTGGTTAGGCTTAAATCATGCTGCACATCGAACTGGCGACGTGCATAACTCTGCTTGATCAATTCTTCTTCAGTAAGCAAATAACTGCTGTAATCATCTAGCCTGGTTTTCAATGCTTGCTCTTGTACAGCAATTTCATTTTCAGCCCGAGCAGTATGTTCAGCAATCAGTTCTTTTTGACGTTCAGGTCCAAAGCCTGCCTTTTCAATTTCACTGATCTTGTCGGTCAGATCGGAACGGATACGGGTGACTTCATTTGCAACATCAAGCTCAAGCTGCTTACGCATCTCGGCCTGCTCTTCCTGCAGCTTTAAAAAGTCAGTAGCATATTTCTGCCACTCGCTGACAGTAGAGCCAGCTTCACCTCCCATATAACCTTTAAAATCTTTCCAATATTGATTGTTGTATTTACCAATATTAGTTCCTTTCTGAACGTTGCCCTCTCCTGCATGATATGCACGTACAGCTTTTTCTAAATTTCCATCAAATAGCTTGAGAAGATAATTTATATATTTTGCTGCACCTTCAGCGGATTGCTGCAAGTTGTTGCGGTCACTTACACCATATTGCTTTGCGGTACCATCCAAGAATTGGAATCCACCACTAGCGCCAGTTTGCTTGTTGTAAGCTTTGGCATTACCACGTGATTCAATCATATGAATGGCAGAGAGAGTTCCGGCTGGAAGCTGATATTTCTGCTCGATTCCAGCAAAGTTATATTTATCAGCATTGGCACGAACCTTAGCATTCACATTAAGCTGATTGGCTTCTTGTTTAAGCATTTTATTTCGCTCATCAAGAAGGCCATTTAAGCGCTGTTCAGATTCAAACTGTTTTCGCAAGTCTTGATAAACTTCAGCAGGAAGCGCCTGATTTCCTTTTAAGCCACTGGCTTTACGGGCCTCAAATAACATTTCTGCATATTTCGGATCGAAGTTATATTTACCGACCATGTCAGCAATATAGTTATTTTTGAAAGTATCGGACTTGCCCTGGTTTAAAAGTTTTTCCAGTTCACTTGTCATTCCAGCCATTTCAGCAGCAGTCTTTTTGGTTTCATCACCTACTTTCTTTATGCCAGTCCCCAGCTGCTCTATAAATTGCTTTTGGGTCTTAGCCTCAGTTCCTGCATCACTGACTCTAGTGGCCAGACCAGCCACTTCATCTTTGGCAACCTGTGTAATTTTTCCAGATGCCTGAACACTCTGAGTGAACCGGTCAAGGTCTCCAGTTTTTTGATACTCCTTAAACAGCTTTTCAAGTTCCAGCTGAGACTGACTTATGAAGTCATTATTGCGATCCATACCTGTGGCATAAACTGCCAAAGCGGTTTCAGTCTTTTTATATTGCTTTTCAAGTTCCTCAAGTTTATTACGCTCCTCTACCATTTGACCTGCCTGCTTGGTTGCATTCAGTTCACGATATTTGGAAATTGCGTCATCCACAGAGACATTGTTTTCTCGCAAAGACTGGGTGTTTTCTTTGGCATTGTCACTAAACAACAGGTAGCCAGCTGCCACAGTCGCAACCGTCACACCTAAACCAACCGGTCCACCAAGCACACCCAAGGCCATTGCTTTGGCTCGTGCCAAACCAGTGGTTGCAGCTGCTGCTGCAGTCTGAGCACCTGTGTATGCTGCTGTGGCCTGAGTACTGGCCTTAGTTGCAATATTCAGGGCAATTTCTGCAGAGGTAAGACGCTGTACTGCTACTGCACGTGCACTTGCTGAAGTAGCGGCATTGTATTCAGCACGGGCCAAATTAACTTCAGTTGCTGCCAATGCAGCCTGCTGACGCATGCGTAAGGATTCAGCAGCCAGCGCCTGCATTTGTGCTGCTGCATTTGCTACTGCTGCCTGACGTGCTTCAATCCCTGCGATAATTTCAGCTTTTAGGGCAACAGTTTTATTCACAATAGCTGTTGTTAATGCCCCAACTGCAAATACTGCACCAGTACCTGCAACAAGACCAATATTGTCAGCCATATAGCCAAATGCATCTGCAGCCTTGGCTGTTACGCCATACTGCATATTCAGTTCACCAGTAAAGCGCTGAATTGCATTCGTAGCCTTGGTAACGCCATCAGCCAAACTGTTTTCCATACTGTCAGCAAGCGCTTTATTGGAATCACGGGATTTCAATAAACCTGCATGCAAATCACTGGCGGCCAGCTTTCCTTCCGCACCTAAAGCACGAATCTCTTTGGTGCTTTTACCAGTTGCAGACGCAATATCATTTAACAGGTTAGGTGCAGCTGCAATTAGCGAATACCAGGCATCAGCTTCAACACGGTTTTTATCGATCACCGTGCCATAAGCAGCGGTTGCCGATGCAGCTTTTTCAGCAGATGCTGCATTATGTACATAGCTATAAGATAGTGAATCTGTAATGGCCAGAACCTGCTGAGTGTTATAACCAGCCTCTTTTAGGCCACCAAAACTGGCAAGAAAAACTTCCTGAGCTTCAGCCAGATTACGGAAAGTTCCTTGGGCGGTTTGGTATAAATGATCTTGTACTGTTTGATATTCAGATAGACTGGAAGTAGCATTTCGTACACGAGCTGCCATTTGGGTATAGCCATCGGCTTGCTGAATCAAGTTAGTAGTAATATAAGCAGCAGCGGCAGCCTTAATCGTATTACCCAAGGCCTTTACAGATTCGCCTGTACTATTGGCCTGCACTTCAACACGCTGCAGATCAGCAGCCATGGCATTACCTGAAGTTCTGGTCTGCTGCTGAGAGCGCTGCAAGTTACGGTCAAACTCAACAGTACGTGCTACCAGATCCAGTGTTAAGACACCGATTGACTTAGACATACACAAAACTCCAGGCATAAAAAAACCACCCATTTGGGTGGCATTTGTAAAATTTATTTCATTTTAAGGCTTCGATACAACCAAGATAATATTTGGATGCAAATTTTTCACGTTGTTCAAATTGATACTTTTCAGTATGAAAAATAGGTTGTTCATAAGCATCTATAATCATGGCACGCATGATAGATTCCATCAGTTCATCTTTATACTTTTTATTAACCTGGTCATTAAATTCTAAAGCCTTAGAAAATGGCACACCATTATGTCTGGCATCCATAATGACTTCAGCCAGTTCCAAATATTTACGACAGTGTTGATCAATATCTTTTGATGCTGACCACGTAGGCATACTGAATAGACATGCCACTATGAAAACCAGTTTTTTCATGATATCCCCCAATGAATGACTAGAATATACGCAGCGATGAGAAAGGAAATCAAGCTAATGCCTGATTATTCCTTCCAAAACTGCTCATAAGCTTCACGGGCAGAAAGTTCAGGTTTATCAAAATGGGGCAAATAATTGTAAATATCTGGATTTTCAGCACCTTTAGACTGTGCAAACATCAACTTTAACTGTGCTAGGACTTCTTCAAAGCGCAAACCCCAATTCAGGCTTCCGCGTCGTCTCCGGTATTCTCGCCAGTAGGCGAATTCCCATTGAGTGATGTTGTTTCGGACGGATTCGATACTGTTTCCACAGATGCCTTGGATCGCGAGTTCCGCGAAGATTTCGTTTTCATCGAACTCTTCGTCGTCAACTTTCCCACAAACAGGTTGACTTCATTGGATACAGACCACATCGCCTTACACATATTCATGTAAGAATGCAGGACTTCATCAATATCCTTAAAGAACGGTGTGCCTTTTTCATCAACACAGACTGTGGCAAGGATCTGGGCAGAACGCAGACGCAGTTCATCAATATCCTGCAGCGTCAGCATCCCTGGATCTTCTTCATCCGGTAACCAGTTAAAGGACTTTTCAATTTCACGAAGGTCTTTATAACTGACCTTTTTTACATAAATCTCGCCAACAACTTCAACACCATTTTCTACAAAAACAATGTCTTTCAGAATTGCTCGCTGGGCATTGGTTTCATCAACGTGTTTTTTCAGCTCAAGTGGATTTAATTTCTTCATGATTTTCCCGCTTTATTTTTTTGAGAATGAAATAAAAACCCCACTCGAAAGCAGGGTCTTTAAATTGAATTAAATTAAGGTCCAACTGGTGCTTGAGGTGCTTCAGTTTCCCAAACCCATTCTGGAGCAGTCTGTCGCTGTAAAGTGACAGTTGTCTGAACAACACTGTTTGCATCAATATCCAGCGGGAAGCTGTCTACATAAGCCTTGTATTTGGTCCAGGTACGCTGGTTGCTTAAAGTGATTACACCTGTATCTTCATCCACTTCTGGCACAATGTGAGCAACCGAACCACGTTTTTCACCCGGCCAGCCCTGGATAAATGTTGCACTTTCACCAGATGCCACCATGCTGAATAAACGCCGGTGTGCAGGATTTTTCGGATCAGCAAGAATTGAAAACGTTGCTGTACCGGTATCAGACAGACCACCACCATCCAGGTATTTTTTAGAATACTCTTCCTCAAGATCGGTAATTTCCAGTTTTTCCTTGGTATCGGTACCTGGTTTATGATCTTTTGGTGCCCCAATTTTAATCAGTTCAAACTTTTCAGGATCAGCAGCCTTAGAGACTACCATCCACATCGCGCTGCCTTGTGTACGACGAGCCATAATTTTTACTCCAAAAAATAAAACCGCCAAACGGGCGGTCACGTATGATTATTTAAGATTCTTCAAACCATCTGGTATCCAGACTGATCCGGAACAGGTCAGTATCTGGTTCACGTATATTTCCGGTGAAGTTTTCAACCTGGCAGTCTTGCTCAATCGCTTTACGGATCAGTTTTGCAATCTGACGGTTTTCAGCCTTATTTTTTCCATAGATATCGATTTGCAGAACTACTTCATCCATTTCTGAAACACCAGAAAGGTTTTCGTCACCTGCTGCATGAATGATTTGCCAGGTGGCATAAGGTGTCTTGACGTTTATATCTGGATCAAACTCGAACAGCTTCAGTCCGTCCCGATCTGATAACAACTGAACCAGCAAGGGATCTTTTTGGCAAAGTTCCTCAAGCGGCAATATGATCATGTTTTAATCTCCGCAAGAATTGTTGCCTTAATATCATCAACTGCTAACTGTACTGCTTGCTCTTTATTAGCTTCAAATGCAGGCCTCAAGAAAGGTTGAGCTAATGTCTTCATTGTTCCAAATTCAACCAGCCAAAAATGTCGAGTATCATTCGGCAATGGTTTGTAATAGGGACTTTCAACACGTCCTTTCCCTTTCCTTTCCATATTTTTGTTTATTTTCCAAAATTCACCGCCACCCTGGACACCAATCCTGACTTTAACTTCACCTTTGGTTTGGGTCTTACCTGCACGCACAACAATATTTTTCCAAATTTCTTCTGAAGTTTCAGGGTCATCAATTTTTTTTGCATTTTCTTTGGCAGCATTTTGAATAACCTTAGCTGCTTTCCGAAGTGATGAACGAACCTGCTTATTTTTTTCAGAAAGCTTAATATTTTCTAAATTTCTACTAACTACTTCTAATCCTTTTATACCCATACCGCGCTCCCTGATTCACACATCAATGTGATCCATTGTTTGCCATTTTGATTATCTGGTAAGGCAGCATTAATTTTATAAGTCACACCTTCAGACTCAATCCGGCAACCTGGCCATTCGAAGCCAGGCGGAATATCTGAGTAACGAATACTGATTCGATGACTAATCATGTTTTGCTGTGCTTTTGCTGCAATGTAATCGCGTCCACTGAGTGCATCAATATCACCCCACACATCAAATTCTTTCTGCCAGCTTTTGATCCGGTCTCCAGATCCATCAGTTGCACGAGTAGAATGTTCACGCTGAATGGTGAGGAAGTGATTAAGCTGTCCTGTTCTCATGGTTCACCTACCCTGTCATCAACTCTGGGTTTGAACCTTTATCATTTGGATCTGGTTCAAATGAAAATTCAACATTTAAAGGTTTTTCAAATAAAACGATCGCTTCATAACGGTAGCGGGCTTCTTTATCCACATTTATGCTAATGCTTAAAATTTCTAAACCTTTGCGCTCTGCATACTTATTTACGACATCTGCCAATACAGCGGCAGTTGAACATCCGAATCTTTCTAAAAATGTTCTCGGCATATTAAATTCCCATTTTGCGGTAAGGCATCATCAAGTTTTCTAGGGTTTTATTGATGGCAATAATGGTCCCAACCATTTGAGCTTCACGGTTGTTATATAAATCACCAATAATCAGCAGGGCGGCATATTGCAGATCCTCAGGCAACACACCGTCCACACAAACATCCACCAGAGGTTTATCCAGGAAGTTTTCGATGTGTTTTAAAGCTGCTTTAATGAGCAATCGAATATGTGCATCTTCACGATCATGCAGCACACGCAATTGAAACTTTGCGCTTTCAAGTGTGACCAGTTCTTCGCTCATGAAAATAGCCTTTTTTTTGACAGAAAAAGAGGTATAAAAAAGCCCTCAAATGAGGGCTTTTCTACAGGACTAAGGATTAGGCTTAGCCACCTTCTACAGGGGCAACAACTTCTGGAAGATCACCGGCAACGCATGCTTCAGGAAGAACTACAGCACCGGCTGCACGCATTTCAGCAAGAATAGTGACCAGGTTTTTCGTGATGTTATTACCATCTTCAGTTGATACCGTGATATTGACATCTTCACGAATCAAACCATCAAAACCAAGTGCCAAGTTACCGACCCAGTATTTGCCTTCTGGCATAGACGCAGCAAATACAACTGGCAGCCCCCAAAGTACAGGCTGAACTGCAGCACCAGGTGCACCAAAGATGTAATGACCATCGGTACCTTTAATACGTTCAATTGCACCCCAGTCTTTCGGGTTCAACAGAATTGAATCTGGTAACACATAAGATGCTGCAGCTTCATATTTTGCTTTGTTGAGGACATCAATTGCTGTATCAGTAGCATCAACTGTCACTGATTGATGGTTTAAAGGCTCAAGCAGTCCACTAAAGATTTTTTGCTGGCCCTGTGCTGGTGTATGTCCATTTACGACATAGTATTCAAGTTTAAAACGAACACCATAAGCCATACGGGTTTCGAGATAGTTTGCCAATGCCGGCATATCTGCTAAAACCTGTTTCGATGCACGAATCCAATGCGCAATCACACCAACGTTTAAGCTGATTACACCGAATTCGAAATCAGATTCAGGTTTATCAGTGTTCTCTGGTGCAATATCAGCCATGATTTCATAAGTGGATTCACGCAAGAAGTAAGCAACCGCTTCCTGTGTGGTTCCCCAGTTAATCAAATCAATGACAGATAAAGGCATGGCGCGTGCAGTACGATTCAAATCGTTTTGTGCAAAAACCGCATTGGTACCCATACCGCCTAAGGTAATCACATTACGCGCATTCAGCCCTTCAAATACCACTGCATCTTTTTTATTGCCGCTACGGGTGTGCATCGTTTTGGCATAATCGACTGCATCCTTGTTACGGATCAGGGCTGCAGCGATGGTATCTTGCTGGCCTTTGTTGCGCTCATGAACTCCATCCACCAATTGTTGCTGGATTTCTTCAACCTGGCCGGCAACTTCTTTAATTTTGTTCGAGCGCTCTTCCAGATCTTTTTTCAAATCATCTGGTAATTCATCCAGGGCAGATAAGCGATCACGGTAACGCTCAAGCAAGGTATCCATCTGGCTTACACGGTCACGCAGTTGAATCGCTAACTGATCCAATTGTGATGTATCACGGGTAAGCAGATCCTTAAAAGGAGCAGGGGTTTGATTGGCCATAGTTGAAATTGCTACTACCATCGTGCTTTTTGAAAGTGCTTTCATAGTTTTTTCCATGCATAGAAAATGAAAAACCCGCAAAAATGCGGGATATTTTTTAAGTTAAACGTTCAGATCAGCAGTTATCTAGAAATGCGAAAGGATCTGCTTTAGGTTCAGTTTTTGGTGGTGGATCTTCTTGTGGCTTATGCACATCGGTTAAACGTGCAATCAGTTTTTTCGAATAGTCACCATGCAGGCCCAGGGACCGCAATAACTCTTCAGCATCATCATCCGAGTTAATGGCCTGAATAGTGTCATCATTGATGACACGTGCTGCATCGTCAGAGGGTTCATCTACTACACTGATCTCATACATATCAGCGCGACGGATCTCAACGTGTGTGCCTTTATCGTCATAGTCCAAATCACCTACTGGATAAAATGCAATTGAAAACCCATCTACTGTTCCATGGCGAACCATGGCTGCAACAGCTTCAGCAATAGGCAATCCTGGTGTAAATTCCAGCTCGATATAAAGACCGGTATCATCTTCCTTTAAAACCGTATATTTACCAATTCGCATGGCCAGCTGGGCATCCACATACCATAAACGCCAGCCATGATTGTAATAAGCGTGAATTTTCTTGGTTCCTGCAGCAAAAGCAGCACAGACTTCAGCAAAAGCACCACGGATGAACTTTTCCCCGTGATAGTTAATGGAATCCCACTTAACTGCATAACCACTCACTTTGACAACGCCTGTTTTTTCATCTTTATTGATAAAACGTAAGTTCTCTGCAACGACAGGCATTCGGCGACAATGCACTTTCGGTATATTTGGCGAAAACTTATTCCGCACATGCAGTTTATTTTTCATCAGCTTTCGCTCCATAAGTACCTTCTTTCATACGTTCAGCAGTAGTCATATTCACAGGAACCAAAATAAAGTCAGAATTTTTATCCGCGACTTCACCCTCTTCCATCTGGACTTGATAAGGACTTGCTTGACCTGACAGGATTCGATCTTTATTCGATTTGATTCGCTCAAGATAAGAAGCTCTCAACAATTCTTTGGTCTTGAATTCGAACTCATATTCATCCCATTCATGTCTTTGCAATAAGTGAATACGGGCACTTTCTTCAATACGTTCCAGATATGGACGTAATCCAAATTTATGAAAGCCATCAACCAGCTGTTCAATACCGCTACCCCAAGTCGTACTCGAATCTGTACTGAAAATCAGGATCGGATTGACACCGAAATAACGACAGGACTCTTCAACTGATAATTTTCGAATTTCAATCAGTTCAAGATCTTCTGGAGTCAAACTAATTTGCTCGAATTTCATATTGCCTTCGAGTACGGCCAGATCTCCGTCATCACCATTGATCAGGATATCCAGTTCTTCACGTAAGGCTTGGCGCTGTTCTTTCTTGAGATATTTATCAGTTTTTAATGCCCCAGTCGGTTTGGCACCGTTTGACATTAAGCGTGATGTCTTTTCTACTCCGGCAAGCCCAACACCAATAGACTGAGCACCATAAGCAATTGGTGACATTCCAACGAAACCGGTACCAAATAATTTGATATGCCAGATTTCCTTATCCGTATATTCAACTGTTTTATTGCCAATTTTGCATTTGTACAATGGAGCACCATCATCACGAATACTCGGATCTACAGATCCAGAGTTGATGACCTGCAAGCTGACCAGTTTTTTACCTGAAAAATCCTTTTTGATATAAGCATTCCCTGCCACCAGGTTCAGCATTAACTGTTCAAAAAATTCAACTCGCGTCTGGTAGCGGTTTGGCTTGTTATACAAAAGCCGGATTACATCATGATCCTTAACCAAAGTACGGGTGCCATCAGTATTCAGCTGATACATTTGCAAAGGCAATGTGGCCACAGATTCAGTCAGAATTTTGACACATGCAAAAACTGCACTAAGCGTCATTGCACTATCAAATGACACCGGTTTAGCAGTTTTAAAACTAGAACGGGGACGATCTATAATTGTCGTCCCCGTTTTATCTTGCATTGGTCCGGTTCCCCGCACCTTGAGCTTATCGCGATTTGTTTTATCACGAATCTTTGGTTTATCGCGTTTTTTACTCATCGCTTCGCTACCTTAATCATGTCATCCAGCCAGTCATCAATATTTCCATTGTCTTCACCCGGCACTAAATCAAATACCGATTCATCATCATGAAAACGGGCACGTGAGGCAGCAATGATGATTGCAACCATGGCATCAATCTTTTTTGCAGATGAAATCTTTCGTGGAAAAATGTTTTCCTTTGCGTCTTCTTTCACCACAACGTTGGTGGCACACCAGGTGAATACCGGATCGCCACAGTGATGAAAACGACCTTCGGCCATCAGCACTTCAATCCAGCGCATTGCCGGACTTAAATGCTCGGTTTTTTGCGGTACTTCAACGACATTGACACCTTCATCCAGCAGATTCGCAGTCAATTGCTCCGCATGATATGGATCGTGCCCAATTTCATAGAACGGATTCTTGACATGGGCATCTTCAATGTCCCGCTGAATACGTTTGTAATCGGTCGATTCACCTGGTGTCGCAATCAGCCAACCGTTATCACGCCATACCGGATATTCATCTGGGCGTTTTTCACCATTAATGGCTTCTTTAGTCTCCAGAACACGCTCATTGATATAAGAATGTACAAAGGCATACCAGTGAATCTTGCCATCGGCTTCCATACGTGGAATCAATTCACCCCAATCTGCCAAATCCAGACGGCTTGCCAGGTCATAGCCACCGAAGCGGATCTGGCCATCCAGTTCTTTTAATTTGACATCTTTGTAGCAACGTTCCCAGACCGAAGGTGAAATCCATCCATTCAACGCACCAACCCATTCATTCAAATGTTTTTGCCGGAAAAAGGCTTCTGAGGATGGTGAAATCAAGACTTTCTTGAATTTCGCTTCCAGATAATTGGTCGTGACCGAAATTCCATAGTTTGGATTGGCTTTTGGCCAGTTTTTCGGGTCCTTCCAGTCATCACCACGGTCAAGGCAGAAAATCATGCCAAAGTACTGCTCATGCTTGGCCTTGCCACGTAATACGTTTTCTACGGTAGAACGTTCGCGGTAACACACTCCCAGGTTGTCATCACCGGCAGTACTGATTGCCCCGACCAGTGGCTGATCCCGCGCTGCAATACCATCGGCAACAATGTCATACATGCTTGAATCTTTATGCGCATGTAATTCATCAATTACGCCCATATGGACGTTCAAGCCATCCTTAGTCCCACCCCGATCTTGAGATAACGCCTTAAAGACCGAATTGCTAGACGACTGAAAAATAGAATATTGCGCTGTTTCGATACCAAAACGCTGACGCATAAACGGTGAGTAATCCACCATCGTCTTGGCCGTACCAAAAATGATATTGGCCTGTTCGCGCGAAGTAGCAGCTGAATAGACTTCAGCGCCGGGTTCACCATCGATAAAAGCCATATACAGGGCGACGGCTGCAATCCATGTAGATTTTCCATTCTTTTTGGCCACCTCAATATAGAAGTAAATGAATCGTCGCAGCCCTTCCGTGTTCAACCAGCCAAAGATATTGACCGTGATGAATACCTGCCATGGCTCCATGACCAACATATGTCGTTTGCCGTTTGGCTGAATTTTTGCCAGGGTTCCCGTGGTATGTGGACAGGTTTCAATGAAGAAACAGGCATGTCTGGCACTTTCAATATCGAAGGTATAATCGAAATGAATATCGGCCGGTTTGGTCCCAACTTTCAGAGTTTTTAATAGTTGTTCGAGTTCTGGATCATCCGATACCACTGGATAGCCTGATCGGGTCAAGTCGTTTAAGAAGCGTTTGGCTGCAAGTTTTTCCAACTGCCCTGCAGTACGCACTCCGGATCGCACGTCATGGCAGTACTGGAGCGCGATTTTAAAATAATCACGCATAGAAACTCACTTATGAACGCGGCACATATCCCGCATAGGGGTCGTTATCTACATTTGTGGATTGTTCAGCACCCAACAAACTGAGCTGCTTGGCTTTATCCACTTTGACACTTGAACGGGCAGCTGGCGTTAAGCCAAATTCCCGGGCAGTTTTAATAATCAATTCTTGCAGTTTGTTTCGTACCTGGAGCCAAGCGGCCTGAACTTCAAAACCGTTTGGGGTTGTAGAAATCCAGTCATCTATTTTTTCAAGCTTTTCACAAACCTGTTCATAGGCTGCAATGTTGTCGCAGTGAAGGCCAAAGACATCGCCATCCACCACACTCAGTAGACCGGCCTGAACCAGTTTCGGGCCTAATACGTCCCAGTGTTTTTTTGCCGCCCCCTTGATCCATCGTGGGCAAGGTGGCATTCCCAAATCGACTGCTGCATTTGCCACTTGAGCATCTGCATCACGGTCATCACGAATTCGTGCACCGCTTAAAATCTTTTCTTGCAATGATTTGGCCGGTCGTCCTGCTGTCATAGGAACCTCCAAAAGTAAATCTTCATAAAATCTGGAGGTATACCCCCCTATGGAATTTTGACCATGTATAAATTTGACGGGGGGGCGGTCTTTTATAAGCGATACTTTTCGACTTTTGACCCCCTATCCCCTTCAAGAATTCGGAAATGCGGAAAATGAAATTATTAAAATTAATAAAATTATTATTCCAATCGCGACCCAGATCTGACCATCAGTCACTACATCATCATGGTCATCATCTAATGGATACTTAGGTATCAAACCACCAGCGGCAAGTGATGTTGGTGCAGGAGCTTTAGGTGGTGGAATGCTGATTGACTTCGGTTCACCATCACCCAGTGCAGTCGTATCAATCTCTATACTGAGTAGCTCTGATCTATCTTTTAACCGTACATAAATCTCATAAGCCATTTGAATACTTGTAATCCGGTAGCAATCTTCATCACGGATGAACAGTCGTTCACCATGTATGAACACTAAGCGGTAATACACTGGCAAGCCTTTGACATATTGCTCAAAATCTTCATGCTTCATTTCAATTCCTTATTTTTATTGTTGTAAAGCAAAGCAGCCCACCCGAAGGTGAGCTGCTTAGTTCCGTTCACTTGTGGAGAGTACGAAAGGGTTAAGCTTCTGCTTTCTTGAAATGCGAATGGTGCAAGCGATGCGTCCATTCATCAAAGTCTTTCACAACAATGGATTTGCTGTCTGATTCAATCACCGTGAAGGTATCGTACTCACTGCATTGCATGGTCTCAAAGGCCACACCAGTCGTTGCTTGGACTTGATCACCCGCAAAGAATGGGTTGATGCTGTTCAGGTTTGCTTTGCTTGGTGTGTACTGTGGCACCCATGCACCACGATCTTCTGTTGCTGTCTTGCGGTCATGGCATGGCTTGCAGAGTGGCTGCCAGTTGTCTTTATCCCAGAAGAGTTTCTTATCACCCTTGTGCGGAACAATATGATCGACCACGGTTGCAACTTCGATGTAGCCACGCTTCTTATGATCGACACACAACGGATTCGACTCAAGGAACACTGTGCGTTCTTTCTCCCAACGGGCATCATAGCCACGCTGGTGAGCCGTACCGCGATCACGATCACGCTGTTTGATCTTGCCTTGATGTTTATCGCAATAGCCTTGATTGGTTGCGTAACCGCTGCATGCTTGATACGAACAAGGTCGTTTAGCTTTCTGAGGTGCTTTCTTCATGATCCACTGGAACCAATTTGATTGAACGATTAAGAATCTTATTGCGTAATTTATCTGTGATCTTCAGATGAATGATCTTATCGACTGCATCCAGCGCAGTAAGTAGCAACACTCGACGTGTAGTCAACTCCACCTGGATTCTAACTAATTGCCCCATTGAACCAATTCCTTTTAAAAAGAACTGTATGCCCAGCCCTACGCCAGACATACAGCCATAAAAAAAGAGCCTCTGGGGAGAGACTCTTAAGAACTTACAGCGCTTTAAAAACAGTTTTACATTGTGGAGAAATGTATTCTAAAACTGGCTCACCTGTCAATACACTAAATTACCTTTAAGTTGATTTTTTTAGCTGATTATTAATTTTAGCTGATGCTATCTCAATTTCATCCTTGAGCACCTCTTTAAAATAATTAATCTTCTGGCCTAACTTGCGCTGGATCTGCATACGACTTACACCAGCGATAATTGCACGATTACGTTCTGATGGTGAGTAATGCGCAGGCACCTTACAAAGTTCAATCAAAGCAACAAAGATGGATATCTCATGATCACTAGACATATCAGCTTGATTAGAGCGAATGAACTCTGCATGAATTACTTGAGCAGACGACTTAACCTGTTCAATTGAATTGCGATTTAAAGCGCACAACTCAATCAGCTGGTTCTGTACTGGTGTCAATCGTGCATAGCTCAATGCAACACAGACATCCTGTGAAGTCATTGCGCCATGATTTCCCCCACCAATAGCATCGAAGTTAGTTGTCTTAGGATTTAACAAACGTAAGTATTTTTCCATTTTGTTGTCCTTTTTTAAATCGTGTGAATGATGTGAATCATTGGTGAATGATTTTTTAAAAATGGTTCACAAAAATTTAATTTATTTATTAATAACTTATAGTTATTTTTTATGAATGTGAATGATGTGAATGATTTTTGTGTTTTCTCTCGTGTGAGAGAAAGTTTGTTTTTAGTATTTAAAATTGGATTTAAAACTAAAAATGAAAAATTACTTACGCGCACGCGCACGTGCAAATGGTTCACATCATTCACGTGAGTAATATTCTTCATTGATTTCAATAGATTAGCGTGTGAACCATTACTGCAAAATGGTTCACTAGAAGGTTCACATGGTTCACATGGCTTTGTAATTTTAGTTATAGCCATTGCCCAAAACCTCTGGAGTACCGTCGAGACTATCTTGAAATTCTTCAACTTGCAACCCCAACCAATTTTGTTCATTCTGATCACTTGGCTTCTCCCCAATAATGATTATTTTATTTTGGCCACTCTTCATTTTTCCTTTCCAATGCTTAGGTTTTTCACTAGGTATAAACCCATGCTTACGACCTTCACCAATGAAACGCTTTAAACTGATTGGATGTTCACCTGATTTCTTGGTCCATTGCAGAAAGGCCTGATAGAGCTGCTCAGATCTACAAGAGATAACCGGATACTTTGTTTCTCCATTCTTCCATTCGGTATAAAACGTATCAAAGCCAGGACGCGAGTAATCAATCAATGCTTTTTTGGCACTGGTCATTGGTGGCTTGGTATGTCCATTAAAGTTGTTTAGATCCATACCCATGAGTACCGTGTAAAATGCACGAATACCTTCAGAGTTAATTTCTTGAAGTACTGTCTCATGCAATTTACCTTCAAGTGTTTTAGTTGGATTCAAAACAAGGAAGCGGCGATCTTTTTCAGCAATTGGTAATGGCTGAGTATTATTTGAAAGAAAAACCGTGTTTAGATGGTTATCCATTTCCCAGCCACTCACAAACTTTTTACTTACATATAACGTTTCCCCAGTGATCAAATGTTTGATCATACCCATCACGTTATGCTTTTTCTTGTTATCAACGATCTCTTCAAACAAACCAAATAGTTTATTTTCAATCCATTCGTTATAGTTCGAATCAAGTTGTTGCTGCCCGACAATAGTATGGTACTCGCCATATATCTTTTTCATAATGGTTCCGAATAGCATCGACTTACCTGCACCTTCAGTATCACCATGCATAAGTACGCACGTCGCCATTTTTCCACCAGGGTTTTGTAGAGGATAAGCCAGCCATTTCATAAGAAATATAACTGCTTCTTTTTCATATCCGCATAAATGCTGAACCAGCGTCATAATGCCAGGGCATCTTTTCACTGCATCATTCACGGAAATTTGAGACCCACCTTCATCACGCAACACATCCAAAGGAAGCCCATTGAACATATTGATATAATTTTCGTCTAAATCATGAGAACAGGTCGGATCAAATACAAGATTACGATGATAGATCTGTCTTCTTACTGGAGACTTAAACCATAAATCATAGATATTCGGATATGCCTCTTTGATTGCTTTGTTAAGCCAGCGTTCACGACGATTGATGTTCCAGGATTCTTGTGTACCCGCCAAAATAACAAAGTTATCCAATAATTCCTGAATGGTTGCAGCATTAGCTTCCTCCATATGATTACGGAACACATCCTGTGAAATTACTTGACGTTTAGCCGACCATGATTTGAAGTATTTTTGACCAATGAGCGCAATAAATGCCGTCTTTTTCATTACGGTTTTTTGCTCTTGATCCCATATTTCAGTTTTTCCTTCAACCAAGAAATAACGGTTCAAGTATCCCTGCAATAAGACCTCATTAATTTCAGTTTTTTGCTTAGTATCAGCAAGTGTATTATCTTCTAGCGAAATACTCCCCTGCACCCCTTCAAAAACAGCATTACTTTCCATTTCAACTAATGTCTGACCCTGAAAATTGTGGGCTTCATTTATTGGGGGTTCGGGGGAAAACTGCAAAGAAGAAATAGCAGAATGAATCTGTTTGCTTACCTCTTCCAACCCACAAGAAACATGCAAATCATTGAAGTCTGTATAGACTTTAGAATTCATGTCATAGACTCCTGAGTTTGCTTAAAATCGGGCAATACAATGATGCCACCAGTAATATCAACCGCCTTTTGAGCTTCAGTTAAGCCTGTATTTTGCTTGGCTGAATCATCATCAGCACAATATACAAACGTAGCATTCGGGTATTTATTAACGAGTGCTGCACCGACTTTCGGTAAATTATTGGCCACAAATGCCAAAGCAACTGGAAAGCCTGTCGCCATATGAATTGACATTCCTGTGGCATAGCCTTCTGCAATGCAAATGATGTGAGTGTCATAAAGATCCGGCTGGACTTCACCAATCATAAAGAACAAGCCTCCCATGCGACCGCCACCTGTTTCCCACTCTCCTGAATCATTGGTATCACCTTTAATGAAATATTTAGTTCCGTCAGGCTCAATGGTTTGAAGGTTCCACATTTTTCCATTTTCGTCATAAGCAGGGATCAGAACATCACCGTCATAAGTAATCTTAATTTTTGGGTCTTTATCGACCTGCTTTTCAATCAAATACAGACTTGTTTCGCCTAAATATGCATTACGGAACATACCTTCAGCTTTACGAGCAATTTGTTCATGTCGTTTACGTTCACGTTCGTGTTGCTCTTTTTCACGTAGTTCACGTTCTTTACGCCAACGGGCACGATCTTCATCCGTGATTGTAGAAGTAGCATCAAGGCCGACAATAGCTGCAACTTCTGACAAAGCTTCTGGAAATGTTAAGCCAGTCACTTTCTGAATCAGACTAATGCCGTCTCCAGCTCCGCATTGCTGACAGATATAATCCCCATTGCCATTTTTATCGTCATAACGGAAGCGATCGCTGCCACCACATGCTGGACATGGCGTTTTTTTCTTAAAACGAACGTCAATATTAAATCTAGGAAAGATAGTATCGGCCCACATTCCCGTTGCTCTTGCCTTAACATCCCCAATTTGAAAGGTCGGTTTAGTCATTTCGCCTCCTGATCAACTTGATATTGATTTTTCACCATGGCCAAAATCGTTGTTGCTACACGTACCAGGTCTAAAACTTCCTTATGGATTCCAGTTTTTTCATCCTGAGTAATCAAACTGTCTGAAACTGCAGCAGCAATAGAATGGGCCAACTGCCCTTGCTCTTGAGCCAATTCACCCAATTTCTTGATATAACTCGCCTGGTCTAAATCATTGGAAACTTCTGGAAACTCGAACCAACCAGCATTGCCATGGATGGCACAGATGCTATCCATAATCCCAGGATCACGAGTTTCAGCCAGTACAGCTTCCAGATGATAAATATTGGCTTTATGAGTCGTCGTCGTTGGACAAAGCGAATTTCTGAAGGTGGTTATATTCCAGCAATTCTTTTCAGCAATATGAGAAATCAATGACTGATCAC
Organism: Acinetobacter sp. YH01021; assembly: GCF_013420255.1. Classification (GTDB taxonomy): domain Bacteria; phylum Pseudomonadota; class Gammaproteobacteria; order Pseudomonadales; family Moraxellaceae; genus Acinetobacter. Next base: position 24,176 of record NZ_VOYO01000014.1, on the reverse strand, counting down.
CATCGCTATAAACTGCTGCACGTAACGCCATTGAAAGCGATAAAATCTTATTATTCTTATTAATCATGATTTTAACCCCGTTAAACAATCATATTTATTCATTCGAAAATCACCTACGCTTTACCCAAGTCATATAACCAAAAGACAAAGTCATGTTTAGAAAAATCACCTTGAGACGCATAGACCAAAGCATCAATCATTTCTGGTCGAGGTATTTTTTTCTTATAAATCAAATGCCTTTTAATGTAGTTCGGAGTTGTTCCCGACTCAGTTGCGAACTCAAACAAACGTTCATCAGACATTTTGGAGATGTATTCAGAAAAATTAAAATCAATTTTCATACTATTAAATCACCGATTAGGTTATTTATTTGGTTGCATTATGATTTTTTTATTTAAATAAAGTCAACACCCAAAAGGTGATTTTGTTTCTTTATTCTTGATTTTTTTTCATGTGATTATGTCTGATAATCACCGCATAGCAATAAGTAGAAGTCTTCAGGAGCCTATCTGGCCCTGATAAAAGACAGAGGAACACCAACCTCATTATTTGGTGAAGGTACAATATGCAAACAGTTTACGAGATCCGAAAGAGCAATCTGCTCGCCATGCTTGAATTCTATGAAAGCCGTAAAGCTTTCTGCGATAAGTTAGGTATTGAATACAATCATTTAAATCAATATCTAGGTAAGAAAAGCAGAAAAAATATTGGTGATAAATTTGCAGAGAAAGTAACTGAAGCCCATAAACTTCCTGTGGGCTGGCTAGATCATTTACATGATCATTTGACTATTAAAAATATTATGGAATCTTCTTTAACGACAGATGATGTCGCTCATAACCAAAAAATTAAGAATAAATCAACTAATCACCCTAGATTTGATGAAGATGATGTGCTTAGAATAACCTCACTCAAAAACATTCTAAAAATGTCTACAGGTGAAAAGTTGGCAGTCGTTGATAATATTGAAGAAGTAAAGAATATTAATATTCCAGTGGGTATTCACAATCCAATCGCTTATCTAATTCGTGGAACTGGTTTTTCCAAGCCCTATAGAAATGGCTATGTAATTGTTTGCGAGTTCACGGGCACACCTATTCCTGGCGAAGAAGTACTTGTGTTTTGTAAAGATGGTTCAATTTACGCTGGAGAGTTCCAGCGTGAAGAAGATATCCTGATTATTATTGATTCTGTGGACGGATCAAATGATCGTATTCTGAAAGAAAAGATCGCACGTACTTCTCCAATAAAAGTGTTTATTTCTCCAAGTCAAATTAAATAATCAATCTCAATCTAAAAAGGTGGCGAAAGCCGCCTTTTTTTACGTCTGAAATTTACTTTGCGGTTATTTATGTTAAAAAAATATTCTTTTGTACAATTAATTTCACAGATAAAAATCAATAAATAATTAATTTAATCACTCAACAGCTATTGACAAAGTTGATTTCAAAAATCAATAATCCACTTATCAAATAACCTATAAGGTGATTATTAGTTATGAACAAATCAACTTTTGATGAAATCGTCATCAACCGTCTTTATGCAGAGGACTTCGCTCAACCTGCAAAGCAGCCCCTTCATGTCCGTATCTGGAGAAAGTTATGTGTCGTGAAAACAGCTTAAACCAAATCAATGCTGCCATAGAAATGTTGAAAGCTGCTACGTCCAGCAGCGCTCTATGCAATATGCAGACACAAGCGCTTTCATTTATTCAAGCTGCTTTTGAAGCTGAAGAACTAAGTCAAATAGAAAAACAGACTCTACAAAAAAAGGTTCGTCGCATCTACCGCAGCCAGTTAATTGAGGAAGCAGCATGACAAATCACCCATATCAGGACATTGATGGCTGCGAGCATCATCCAGAAAAATGCTGTGAATGCATGCTTAAAGAAATTGACGAGCAGTATTTAAGTTTCATGCCATCCGATGAATCCAAGTATTTAGATGCTGCATTACTTTCGATTCAGGAGGTTTCTTAATGGAAATCCATCTTGGCCATGTAACTGCTTTTCTTTTTGTTGCACTACCTTTGATTGTCATGGTCATTGTCGTAGCAGGATTTTTTTATAAATCGTACAAGCTGCAAAAGAACCTGAAAGCCCAATCAGATGCGTTATTTGAGAAATTGGAGAAACGCTAATGCTAGAAATTACCGACCTTCATCATGATGTCCACATGATCAATTTAAGTAATTTAAACAATGTGGTCTTCCGTCAAAAATCAGGTACTCACATCGTTTCTTTCCATATGCGTGACCATCATGCGGTTCCAATTACTGTGGATCATGCCACTGCTGAACGCATTAAAACTGAATTAAAGGTGATGAAATGAAAAATACACCTGCTGTTCTACCGACCTATACGTTGCTGGTACTTCGCTATATGTCACCTACTGTTTCACTTGAGGCAGTAGTAAAAGATTTCTTTCCTCAAATGAGCATGGTTATCGCAAAACGCAAGGCTGTCACTCAAGAACTACCTTTTCCTGTTTTGCGCATGGGTGAAGGTAATAAAGCTGCATGGATGGTCAATCTAGCAGACCTTGCTGTGTACATTGACCGACAGACTGCATTGGCTCAACACGATCATAAAGCAATGAATGGAGGTCAGTATGCGCACTAATCTGGACCACGATATTTTTCCAAAAAAAGCCCAATCTTTAGCACTGGAAGCTGAAGTGGCCAAATTCTTAAATGCCCAGGGCAAAGAAGAACCGGAACAAATCAGTTTTGGCCGTTCACTCTATGTCGAAGAATGCCAGGCAAAAGGTATACAGCCTTTTAAATTTACGCTTAGAGATGTCATGACAGCCAGTGTCGAACAGGCTCATGCCGAACATCGGGAAAAAGAAGCCAAATCCAGAGGCAGAAAGCCCAAGGTTGAGCCGGTCTTTATTCCAGATACATCTTCCGATGAAAGCCGAGTTTTGTTCAATCGAAATGCCCGTAAAGAAGCCTTTGAAGCAGGCCTTAAAAAATTTCAGGGTCGTTGCAAACATCATGGGGAGCAGGTTTTTTCAATTCGAAAAGATGGCAATGATCACCTGTGCATTATGTGCCAGCGTAAATACAGCAGCGCCCAAAATGAGAAACGCAGATTATTAAAACTGGAGACGGTATGAATACTGGCGACCATGTAACTGTGAATTTTATTTCTGAAAACAGTACAGAATTTTCAGGTCATCCTTTTTATGGCAGCGGCACTATAGACCAGATTGAAGATGGCCGAGTTTTTGGCAGACTTTATAACGGGCAGCCTTTTATGTGTGCCCCATCTGATGTGAAAGTAAATGTGGCTATCAAGGATCTGGAGTCTTATTACAAAGTGCTTTTGGATCTTGGACTAATCAGCCAGGAAGAACTTTTCCAAATTAAGACAAAAAGTCTGAATGATCCTGCTTTATTGAATATGTCTGAATTTGGCCTGTATATCTTTGCTCATGGCCAATCCTTGTTTAATGAATTGACTCAGCGCTGTGCTGACCTGGAATTTAAATTACTGCAGCTGGAGGCTGTCTAAATGAAACTCGAACATGCACAAGAAGCACTTTTAAGCCAAAGCCCATTGCAACTGAGCCAATAATTCAGTCGTGATGATTTAACGGATCTACGTGACCAGCTCAAAGCAAAACGTGAAGGCTTAATCGAATCAAAAGATAAATGTAACAATGGCAACAGTATTGCCCTGTTCAATGTTCATTTGAGTGAAGTCAAAACCATGAGCACTCGCGTCAATCAGACAATTTCATTGCTGGACGTTGATGCCAAGATCATGAAGAAAAATAAAGCTGCTGATCAAGAGCTGGCGATCCGTTTCTTTAGTGTGGCCAAGAAAGAACTTGATTCAAAGACCTTCAATAAAATTAAAGAAAAGGCGATGGTGGCGTAAATGAAGATGAATGCACCAATTGAAATCGAAATGAAGGTTTATGCGGTTGAAGAGGAATCTGGGCAACAGGCAGTCGTTACAATGTCACTTCCTGTGGGCCAGTATCCTACTCGATCTACGCTTGAGTTGATATTTAAAAAGGCTCAGGATGCCTTGCCAGATGGTTTTCGCGTAATGGACAAGCCAGAGTTTTTTAATGCTTACCTTCGAAAAGAATATGGAACAACTGAAAAATTTGCCACTCCAGGCTCCCGTGAATTTACGGGTGAAGTAATTGAGATGGAGCCAGACAATGACTCATGTTGAAATGCTTAAAGACCCAAATTTTAAACGCAGCCTGGAAGGTCACATTGTGTCTCATATCAATGCTGAATATATGAAAGCAGGTATGAGTCCCCCACTTCCAAAATTCAGGGATAATATGGCAACCTATGACGAAGCCAATGTCACAAAAATGGCAAATCGTATACGGACTGGTGCAGTACTGCTTGCACGGTTGCTGGATGAAAAGGGAAAAAATCAATGAGCTACTGTGAACACGAAGATTGTGATAAGGAAGCTAAACACGATTTCATTACTGAATATTCTGCATTTGGTCATGAATACATTAGCGTATGCGATGAGCATTATAAATTACTCCAGGACGAACGAAGAAAGCCAAAAACTGGATTTTGCGAACGTTGTAACAACCCGGAAGGCAATAATATCAAGCCATTTCAAGACCCCGAAGAAGGTTCTAGCGCAGTATATTTAGATACTTGCGAATCATGCCGTAAAAGCATAAATAGATCATTCTGTGATGATTAAGATAAAGCCTCTAAATAGAGGCTTTTTTTATGGCTTCAGCAATGCAAAAAGGCCTCTATTTAGAGACCTTTTTTTGAACTAATTAATTAATTTAATTAATTACGTATCATGCGGCTTGGCTATGCGGCTTATCATGCGTTGCCATAGCGGCATCCCACTGCTTAGTTAGCTGATCTAATTTAGCAGTAGCAGCTTGTAATTTAGCAAGGGTAAGTTGCAATTCTAAACGACTCATAGGAAGCTCCTTTGGTTAAGTTCACGTACATGACGCTCTAGATCCTCTGTATGACCAGATTCCACAGCTTCAACGATGTCTTGTACATGTTTTACATATTCTTCTGCTTTAAAAGTTACATATCCAGCTTGATTAAGATTTTGCATAAGACCTGAAATCTCTTGCATTTGTTTCAAAATCTCAGTCAGAGTAGGATTTTCTTTTCTAAGATAATTAATATTTAGGGATTTACGACAACGACTTAAAACAATATTTGCTGCACTTAAGATTTTGTCGTAAGCATCATTCACAATTTCTTCAAGACCTAATCTTTCGTCGTCGGTCAAGTCTTCAAGTTTTACACCATGAATCATGTCTATATCCTTTATATTAGGTCAGCTGCACAAAAGTCAACCAGGTTATCCACAGATAACAAAAATATATATAACTTTTCCTATCTTTTCAGATAAAAAAATTAGGAGAATTATTTCCCCTAAGTTAAAGCAGGCCACATTTTATACATTATATGCAACAATCACAACATTAATTTAATATTCTTAAGAGTGTTTTAATTCTTCTTATTCAACATCAAAAACCTTTCATATTTAATATTTTAGCCAGCTCAATATTTGCAGTTCCATCCATAGCATTTGAGAAATTTAATAATTCTTTTCGAATAATATCCAAATTCACATAGCGTTTAAGGCTGTTCCAGTCATCGTGGAGCGTATATTGCTGAATCTGAGGGATAGTCAGTCCCTGTTCTGCCAAACGTGTAGCAGCCTCATGCCGTAGGTCATGGAAGCGTAGGTCATCGATACCTGCTTGTTTCTTAATTTTCTGCCACTGCTTCGCAATATTGTTTTCATGGCATGGAATCAGCATTGATTCATCACCGCCACGTTTAAGCATACGATTACGGATCTCTGGCTGCAGTAGCAGATCAATAATTTCTAATGCCTGGTCTGACACTACAAACCACTTATTATTCGTTTTCTTGGTCGGATGTTTCACCGCTTCCAAATACCACTTTTTATGTTCACGATCAAAGTTTTCAATTTTTAACCGTGATAACTCACCCAGCCGTCTACCAGTATAAATATCCAGCCACATAATCAGATGAATCGGCACACTGGAATGATTACGCAGATGAAAGTCGATATAGCCAAATGTGGTCAGATCTTGCAGCTCTTTTGAAGTCGGCAATCGATCACGTTCTTCTGATTCAGAAATAACACGGGATTTTCTTAAACCTTTAATGGCCTTTTCATATTCATTAAAATCAACTTCCACACCCCAAAGCAGTTCAGCATGATCCAGGACGGATTTGATGCATTGAAATTCAAATAGGATCGTACTGGGTTCTACCGGATCTAATTTATAACTTTCATTTTTATAACCATCTCTGCGACGTAAAGCATGACTCGCATAATCAGTCCGTTTCAGATCGCAAAGTGGTTTCTGGGAAATATCAAATTTTTTCAGCATTTCTAAAGTGAAGGCTTTGGTACGGCCATAATCCGAAACTTCAGATTTATACCTCATAATTGCATATGCCAATGGCATCGCTGCAGAAGCCATGGCACCCTTGCTGGTTGACAACAAGTGAGGATTATTTTCTAATCTGTCCTCTTCTCTTTTTAGCCATGCTTTTGCTGACGCTTTCGAACTAAAAGTTTCTGTATCAAAGTATTCTATACCGTCACTTTTTCTGCGGATGTTAATGACCGCTTTATATCGGGTCCCTTTGGTTTTTGATTTTAACTCTGAGATATAGCCCATTTTTGCAACTATTTTTAAGTGACCAGAAAATGTGTTCAATTATAGTTGCAAGCGTTGCAAAAAGATTAGAAAAGATTAGGTAAAATTGTAAATGATTCGACTGTTCACAGGTGCTTAAATGACTGATTTAAAACAAAACGTAGATATATCAAGGGTTCCGCGTATATCCGTTGCACCTATGATGGACTGGACCACCAAAGACTATCGTTTCTTTGCGCGTCTGTTTAACCCGAATGTGATTATGTACACCGAAATGGTCACCACGGGTGCAATCATTTACGGTGATGCCAAACGTCATTTGGACTTTAATACAGAAGAACAGCCAATCGTGTTGCAACTCGGCGGCTCGAATCCAAAAGATCTCGCCACTTGTACCAAGATGGCACAGGACTGGGGCTATAACGAAGTCAATTTAAATGTAGGTTGCCCAAGTGACCGGGTACAGAATAATAAAATTGGTGCCTGTCTGATGGCGGAGCCTGATCTAGTCGCAGAATGTATTGCTGAAATGCGTCACGCGGTGGAGATTCCAGTGACCGTAAAACACCGGATCGGAATTGATGATATGCACTCTTATGAAGAGATGCTGCATTTTGTCGACACCGTGGCCAAAACCGGCTGTAATAACTTTATCGTGCATGCACGGATTGCCTTATTAAAAGGTCTATCACCTAAAGAAAACCGCGATGTGCCACCCCTACGTTATGAAGATGTCTACCGTTTAAAACAGGATCGTCCTGATCTGCTCATTGAGATCAACGGTGGGATTAAAACCTATGCCGAAACCCTGGAACATCTCAAATATGTGGATGGCGTGATGATTGGCCGCGAAGCCTATCATAATCCTTACTTACTGGCTGAACTGGGCCAACTGTGGAATCTGGATGCACCAGACCGTTTTGACATTATGCAACAGATGCTGCCTTATATTGCGCAGCGCATGGCCGAAGGTGCACCTTTATCCATTATTACCCGTCATATTCTGGGACTGTTCCAGAACTTGCCGGGTGCACGCAAATGGCGTCAGGCTTTAAGCGGTGGTAATGCTAAAACCTTGAAAGATGTAGAAACTGCACTCTTTAATATTCAGGAAGCCATGCAGCGTACCGAAGATTATGTACGTGAACATCAACAAGTTGAATCCTAAACACAAAAAGCACCGATCATCGGTGCTTTTTTATAGCGATTGCGCATGAGTTATTGCGTATACGCCGTGATATTACCGACCGGAATCGGCTCTTCCTGATAAGAAACATCTTGTAATGCAGGTTCAGCCACTGGTGTGATTAGAGAGCCGGAGACATTCTGGTTTGGTTCATCTACAGGTTCCAGATCATCCAAGGCTGAGGCCAGTTGCTGTAATTCTCGATCCAGTTGCTGACGATATTTTTCAATTTCAATTTCATCAATAAAAGCAAAGGCATCATCTTCAATCGACCAACTATACCCGCCATCTACCTTAAAGACTTTTACATGAATGGGATATTCCTCACCCTGATAATTCAGATGAGAGATGGCCTGAAACTCATTCCCCTGACGCTGGACAATTTTGACCTTTTTCACGGTAAAACGATAGTGTTGATAATCTCGATTGGAATTAAATTCACGTTGCATCTGCGTTTGAATATTTCTGGCCAGTTCATCCATCGAGACAAAATAACTGCATCCAGCCAGACAGGCGACCATCCATAACATCATGATTTTTTTCATAGCGCCCCTCTTTTTTCTTTCCACTTCCTGCTTATAGTCGATATATGCAGTATTTTTATCTTTGTTTATTCTGTGACCCATTTTATGCTTTTTTGCAAAAACAATAAACAAACAGCGCTTCGATTAAGATTAAATATTTATGGTTTCTATAGTTTTTTTGAATTAATGATAAAAAATTAGCCATAAAAAACCCTGATGAATTCAGGGTTTTTCGATACAGATCGTTTTAAAAATCATCATCACTGGATGGATCACGATGCAGGACATCATGAATAGCTTCGATCAACTGCTGGGCAATCTCCTGCTTGGAGGCTTTTTCCAGATCACGTTTATCCAGCTGATAATGCTCGGCAAAGAATACCGTCATGGCATTTTCATCCGAAGCAAATCCGATATCTGCACGTGATACATCATTGCAGGCAATCATATCCAGCTTTTTCGCGACCAGCTTTCCGGCAGCATATTCTTCAATATTGCGGGTTTCTGCCGCAAAGCCGACCATAAATGGACGTTTTTCCTGCTGGGCAATGGTGGCAACAATATCCGGATTTTTCACCAAGGCTACATTCAGTTCATCACCAGCTTTCTTGATTTTATGCTCGGCTACTTCTGCCACACGATAATCGGCTACTGCAGCTGTCGCAATAAAGATATCGCAACCATTTTCCAGCATTTGCATGCTTTCATTCAGCATTTGCACGGCAGAAGAAACATTCTTACGTTTCACGCCATTTGGAGTGTCCAGACTGACTGGCCCTGCAATCAGGGTCACATTGGCTCCGGCTGCATAACAGGCTGCAGCCAGTGCAAAGCCCATTTTCCCGGTACTGTGATTGGAAATATAACGCACCGGATCAATCGCTTCGCGGGTCGGGCCTGCGGTAATCGTGACTTGTTTACCCGCAAGCAGGCCAAATTTTTCCGCAATCGCACGTTGAGCTTTATGAAAATATTCAGTTACCTGATGCGCTAAATCTTCCGGCTCAGGCATCCGGCCCAAACCTACATCCCCACAAGCCTGTGAACCCGCGTCCGGCATGATCACATGCACACCGTCTTCGATCAGTGTCGCAAGATTACGCTGCGTTGCTTTGGCTGCCCACATTTGCTGGTTCATGGCAGGTGCTACCCAGACGGGTGCTTTTGTTGCCAGATATAAAGTACTTAAGAGATCATCAGCCAGACCTGCGGCAAACTTTGCCAAGGTATCACAGCTGGCCGGTGCTACCAGCAACAGATCTGCCCAACGTGCCAGCTCGATGTGGCCCATGCCGGCTTCTGCTTCAGTATCCAGCAATTCGGTATGTACAGGATTGCCCGATAAGGCTTGAAAGGTTAAAGGTGTAATAAAAGCCTGTGCACCGTGAGTCATGACGACCCGCACATCAAATCCGGCATCTTTCAGACGACGAACCAGAATTGCACTTTTATAGGCAGCAATACCGCCACTAACGGCCAAAATGATATTTTTATGAGGAATTACACTTAGATCAAAGCTCACGAACAGATTACCTTGCTGTTGCAGTGGGGCTCACAATAGCATTAAATAATCGCATTCCCAAGAGATCGGCTTGCGGGAAAACTGATAATTCATAATAAATAAGTCTAATAACTATGCAATTTTCTATTAAAAACTGGCCGGAACAAGAACGGCCGCGAGAACGCTTAATTCAATATGGCGCAGAAAGTCTGTCCGATGCCGAGCTACTGGCTATTTTTCTACGCTCCGGTTCCCAGCAACATTCGGCAGTTGATCTGGCGCGTTTGCTGATTCAGCATTTTGGTCATTTGACTGCGTTGCTCGATGCACCTTTACAGGAAGTCAGCCAGTTTCATGGCATGGGCATCAGTAAATATACTCAACTGATGGCCGTCAAGGAACTCGGACGGCGTTACATAGCCGAGCACCTGAAACAGGATGCACTGGAACTCACCAATTCCAAACGGCTGAGAGATTACTTACGTTTTGAACTGCTCGGTGAAACTCAAGAAGTGTTTGCCGTGCTGTGTCTGGATGCCAGTCTAAGAAAAATTGCCTTTAAAAAACTGTTTTATGGCTCCATCAATGCATGTGATATTTCCATTAATCAATTGTTGCGTTATGCCATTAGCCAACAGGCTACTTCCATTGTGATTGCACATAATCATCCACTGGGCCGGCCCTCTCCATCCAAGGCTGACCTGGCATTGACCCGTCAGATTCAACAAGCCTGCCAGCTGGTAGATATTCATCTGATTGACCATTGTATTATCGCTTTGGAGGGCAGTTTTTCCTTTGCTGAGCAGCAACTCATCAAACCAGAAATGCAGTATTGAATAGCACTTGACAAAGCAGGCACAACTCCACAAGATCATGAAAAAAATTGTGATGATTCCAATAAATGATCGTACGTGACCAGCCAACTGTTTTTAAACTGCTGTTTTCCTGGCGAGGGACGATTTTACCTAAAGTTTTGCCACCTTTGGGCGTGGTAATGCTGATGTCAGCTATCATTGGTGGCTTGTCACATATTGGCTATTTTCATTTTCCAGAATTACCCCTGGTCGGATTTACCCTGATTGGAGTGGTACTGTCTATTTTTCTTGGTTTTAAAAATACCGCCTGTTATGACCGCTGGTGGGAAGCGCGCAAACTTTGGGGAATTCTAATTGCCAATTCACGTCATTTTGACCGTGATTGCAGGATGCTGTCCCAAGGTCGCCGTGAGCGTGTGATTCAGCATGTGATTGTCTTTGCCAATGTACTCCGCGATCGCCTACGCCATCAAACAGCCAATCCGACTGAACTGGTTGAAACCAGCGGCATGAGCCAGCAGGCGGTGACCCAACTCTATCAGCAGGCCAATGCGCCGCAATATACCTTAAGCCTGATTCAATGGGAGTTAATGCAGGCGCTTAAAGAAGGTGAAATCTCCGATATCATCTATATGCAGATGAATAATCATGTGGCGGAACTAAGTATTGTCCAGACTGGTTGTGACCGGATTGCGACGACGCCTTTGCCTTTTGCCTATTCGGTCTTGCTCAATCGTACCGTCTATTTTTTCTGTTTTATTTTACCTTTTAGTTTAGGTTCAACGCTTGGTCTGTTTACGCCTTTACTGGTTGGAATTTTGGCTTATACCTTTTTAGGATTAGATGCTCTAAGTTCGGAAATTGAAGAGCCTTTTGGTACTCAGAGTAATGACTTGCCGCTGGACTCGATGGTACGTACGATTGAAATTGAACTGTTAGGGACTTTAGGTAAACCGACGCCACCACCGATTCAGGCTCAAGATCATAATTTGCTTTAATTTATAATTCTCTCCTCGCCCTTTGCTATTAGTAGCGAAAGGAAAATCTTCTCTCAAATAAAAAAGATCGAGGTAAAGGAATGACTAAACAAAACTCTCCCAAATTCCGATCTGTCCCGGTTTAAGGCTCGGGACATTGCCCAGTTTAATCCAAGGCATATGATCGCCATGAAAATCACTGCCAATCGAAACTTTAAGATCATATTCAGCAATCATTCGATCCACCATCTGCCGGGTGGAACTTGGTTCAATCGCCGGTGGCAGCTCGACGGCATCTCCACCGAACTTGGCAAAGATCTCAATCAGGTAGCGGATATTGGTCGCAGATAAATCATATTTAGTCGGATGTGCCAGCACGGCGAATCCGCCACTTTCATGAATCACCTGAATGGTGTCTTCAAGACTCAAGCCATCAAATTTGACATAGGCTTTCTTGCCTTCCTTAATATATTTATCAAAAGCCTGTTGTGCACGGGTCACAATCCCTTTTTCTACCAGCGTTTTGGCAATATGGGTGCGTGTCACCCGATCAGGGATATTGTCGACTTTGGCCAGTACATCTGCATAAATATCCTCACCAATTAAAGGAGTCAGCAGATCACAAATCTGTTTAGAGCGTTCAGCCCGGATTTTCTTTTGCTGATTGAGGGCTTTTTGTAAAGGCTCAGGATTTTGCATATTTAGGGCGACGATATGCACGCCATAGTTTTTTTTGGTGGCAGGACGTGACCACTGGCTGGATATTTCCACCCCCGAAATGATCTTAATCTCATGATTTTTAGCGGCTTCCTCAGCCAATGCCAAACCGTCCATGGTGTCATGATCCGTCAGAGCCAAAGTATGGACGAGTTTTTCCACAGCCGCTTCGACCAATTGCTGAGGACTGAAAGTTCCATCAGAAATATTACTATGTGTATGTAAATCTACGCCGTGCATCTCTATACTATGACATTTATTCGATCAGATTTAGATACTCTAACATGAAAGCACTTTTAGACTTTGTGCCACTCATTATTTTCTTTTATTTATATAAAACTGTAGACCCAAAAGACACTGACCATCAATTGCTGCAATTGATCGGTTCTGCGGGGGGTGTCGACAATAATAATATTCTTGTTGCAACCACAGGTCTGATTATTTCCATGCTGGTCGTCTATGGTGCGTTATTTGTCATGCAAAAATTCCGTCTGGACAAGCAGCAATGGATTGTCTTGTTTATGACGGTGATTTTTGGTGGCATCACCCTGATCCTTAGCGATGATTTCTATATCCGTCTGAAAGCCGTGTTATTGAATCTGGTCTTTGCAGGTGTATTCTTCCTGTCTCCTTGGTTTAGCAAGGATAAAAAGCCTCTGATCCAGCGGTTATTTGGTCCAGTATTCAATCTTAGCGAAAAAGGCTGGTTCAAGCTGAACTATGCTTGGGTTGCCATGTTCGTACTGATGTCATTTCTGCATACCTTTTTCGCCTATTTGTGGATGGATGGAAAATATTGGGGCGAATTTACTGCATTCGGTGACATGATCGTGATGTTTTCCTTTATCATTATTCAGTTTATTGTATTGCGCAAATACTTTAAGACCGCTGAATAAGTCCAACTACAAACGATTGAGAGTCATCATGCCATTATTCGTCGTTAGCTGTACCGATCGGGAAGGTACAGTTGAAAAACGCCTCGCGATTCGTCCACAACACCTTGCACGTCTGGAACAGTTAAATGCTGAAGGCCGCCTGATTGTTGCAGGTGCCATGCCTAAAGATCCAGCCAATCCGCAGGCCGGTTTTTATGGCAGTACCATTATTGTCGATTTTGACAGTCGTGAAGCATTGGACAGATGGCTACAGGATGAACCTTTCTTAAAAGAAGGTGTGTACGAACACATCGATGTCAAACCATTCAATAAAGCATTCCCTCAAGGATAAGGTTCATGCGTGTTGTTACTGCCAGTATCATTGGCCTATGTTTTATGATTTCTCCAGTATGGGCAGTCGAAGTTGCGCCTGCTCCTGTGATTCAGGAAAATCAGACAGCACAACCTCAAGGGACAGCGGCGACTGCCCAAACCCAGTCTACGCCGAAACCTGCCATTATTCCTGCCGTAGCGACTTCTGCCCAGCCAGTGCCACCTGCCGAGAATAAACCGTTAACTGCAGAAGAAATCGCCAAGCTGAAAGCCCAGCAAGAGGCCAAGGTCAAAGCCTTAGTCAAAGATCAGGCCACCCGTTTGCAGCAACTGGAAAAAGCCAATCTGGAAGCACTATCGCAAAATCAGGAATTGCAGCTCAAGAATGACAATCTAGGGGTTCAGGTACAAGTACTGCAAAGCGAACGCAGTGCCCAGATGTTCCTCTACGGCGCTGCAACCCTGGCTGTGGGGGTATTGCTCGGCTTCCTGATCGCGAGCTATGTTTATACCAAACGTCGCCGTCAATGGTAAGCTATAGCCCTTCCCGATATCTTTAAGGTTGTACCCGTTTTGTCACACGCAATTCAAACTGCTGATCTGGATTGGCAATTGGTGGATGGTATTGATGTGCCTGTATCCAAGCAATTTGGTGATGTGTATTTTTCCAAAGACAATGGCTTGCTGGAAACCCGGCATGTCTTTTTAAATGGCAATGATCTCAGTACGCGTCTGGCAGATTTAAAACCTTTTGAATATTTCTGTGTCGGTGAAACGGGTTTTGGTACTGGTTTAAATATTCTGGCCCTGTGGCAGCTCTGGCAACAGGTGCGTCCGGACAATCACAGTCATCTGCATGCGATTTCAGTTGAAAAATTCCCTCTTTCTAAAACCGATCTGATTCGAGCCTTAAATGCCTGGCCAGAACTCAAGCCTTTAGCTCATCAACTCATCTCTCAATATCCGATGCCAATTGCCGGCTGTCATCGTCTCAGTTTTCCTGAAGAGCGATTCAGTCTGGATCTATGGCTGGGTGATGCACATGATGTTTTCCCGGTAATTGAAAAAACTGCGCCGGTGAACGCTTGGTTCCTGGATGGTTTTGCGCCTTCCTGCAATCCAGACATGTGGGAAGAAAATGTTTTAAATAATATTGTACGTTTATCCGAGATCGGTACCACTTTCGCCTCTTTCAGTGTTGCTGGCGTCTTAAAACGTGGCTTAAAAAATCATGGGATTTCAATTTCCCGCCCACGTGGTTTTAAGCATAAGCGTGAAATGCTGAAAGCGATCTGGAATCCCGCTGAGGAAAGCAACCCATCTTCAGCGCAGGAAACAACTCAAAAAAAAACTGAGCGAGATACAAAGACCAATATCAGACCTCGTCAAATCGCTGTGATTGGCGCTGGAATCGGTGGTTTAAGTAGCGCATGGGCATTCGCTCAACGCGGTCATCAAGTCACGATCTACGACCAGTCAGCGCCCCTCTCCGGAGGTTCTGGCAATCCACTGGCTTTGCTCAATCCCAAACTCTGTCCAGTTGAGCAAAGTGCAGAGCATTTAATGACCTTGGCTTGGCAACAGGCTCTGACGCACTATGCAAAATTCAAGGCTTTCCGCCCGATTCAGGTGAATCAGTTCGCCTTAAAAAATCCTGAACAGCTTTTAGGATTGGCAGATGAATATCCTGAAGAAATTCTGGCTGTACAAGATACAGAAGATCAGGAGATGCAAACTGCATTTCTAAGTTTAAAACTGTTAGAAGCTGGTGCGGTTTCACCGCATCAGTTACGTGATGAAATTTTGCAGCATGCTAATATTCAATACGAGCAGGCTAAAATTAGCCATATTGAAGCTGCTACAAAACCTCAGCTATTTTCAGATAAACAGGATCTGGGTGAATTTGATCATGTGATTGTCTGTACTGCGCGAGAAACAGCACAATTCTTTGCAGATTATCCAGTGTTGAAACCGATTCGCGGACAGGTGAGCTGGATGAATAATCAAGCCCAGCCTTTAAGTCAAAATATTGCCTATAGCTACGGCGGTTATTGTATGCAACTGGATGCTGAACATTTGATCTTGGGTGCTTCTTTTTATCCAGGTCGGGATGATATCGAGGTGTTAGCAGAAGACCATGTGCATAACTACGAACTGATCCACAGCGTATTCCCAGAATATGCAGCAACCCTGCCTGATGTCGCGACCTGGCAAGGTCGGGCTTCGGTTCGTGCGCAAAGTCAGGATTATTTCCCCCTGCTCGGTAAAATGAAAGCCGATGAGGAAATTTACAGCTTTGCCGGTCTAGGCTCCAAAGGCTTTTTATTTGCACCCTTGTGTAGTGAAATTCTGGCTGCCCAGATTCTCGGCGAAGCCTGTCCGGTACCATCAAGTTTAATAAAAAAACTCAGTGTGACCCGTTTTCAAAAGAAAGTTAAAACGAAGAAACCGTATTTTAAGCTACAAATTTAATTACTATTTTGAATGAATAAATAGAATAGATGTAGCTCCTCCCTTTAGAAAAGGGAGGTTGGGAGGCATTAAATCTCACCCATTAAAAAAGCGCCTTGCGGCGCTTTTTTTTGACAGAATGCTTATACACCCTGTTCAAGCGGTAAGCCTGCATCACGGGCAGCACGAGTACCACCCATCAGAATGACATATTCACGTGAGCTGTCAAAACCCTCTAGTTTTTCCGCAGCACGTGGAGCTTTACTGCCCCCACCACACAAGATGTAAATGGGTTGATCCGCTGACACCTGAGTTAGGCTTTCTGCTGAAAGATCGTTAATGGGCTGATTCACCGCCCCTTTCACGTGTGCTTCAGCAAAAGCACTTGAATCGCGTACATCCCAGATAATTGCATTTTCTGGGAACTCAAATGTTGTAATTTCTTGTTTACGGATCATTGCGCACTCCTTTGATGTAAACAACACTTGGCAAATGAAGAAAACATCCCTAGCATCTCAGATATTCTTTCCCTTTGTAAAGGTCTAAACTATGCCTTCTTTCGATATTGTTTCTGAATTAGAAATTTTTGAAGTAAATCATGCAGTTCAAAACACCCAAAAAGAAATTGCGACCCGCTTCGATTTCCGTGGTCAGGACGTTTCTATTGAACTGAATGAAAAAAACAAGGAAATCAAAATCTCGACTGAAAGCGATTTCCAGTGTGAACAAGTTTATAGCATGCTGGAAAGTCATTTCTTTAAACGCAAAGTCGATATTCAGGCGCTTGATCCACAAAAAATGACGGCTTCTGGCAAAAATGTGATTCAGGTGATCAAGCTTAAAGATGGTCTTGACTCAGATACCGCAAAAAAAATTAATAAAGCCATTAAAGAAAGTGGGATTAAGGCGCAATCTTCTATTCAGGGCGACAAGATTCGTGTGACTGATAAAAAACGCGATACCTTGCAGCAAGTAATGGCATTCTTGAAAGAACAGCAATTTGGTTTGCCTTTACAGTTCAATAACTTTAAAGATTAAGACAGCAACGTCTGTAGAAGGAATTATGGCAAAGAACAACCGATTAGCCAGATTAGTCAAAGCCACTGCACGATTACCGCAAGGCATTCGTACTGCTTTGTTAAGTAAAACTTTTGGCCGGGTGGTCCCGATGGTCGGCTCTGCCAAGATTCGTTATGAGGAAATGAGTGCGTCCAAAGTGGTAGTAAGTATGGCCAATCATAAAGCCATGCAGAACCATATCGGACAAATCCATGCATGTGCAATGGCCCTGCTGGCAGAAACAGCAACCGGGTTTGTAACCGCAATGAATGTACCGGATAGCGCAGTGGTTTTGATTAAGAGTCTAAAAGTAGACTTTAAACGTCCGACCAAAGGTGCCCTGACGGCAGTTGCTACCTTGACTGCTGAACAGCAACAGCTTATGCAAAGTTCAGACAAGGGTGAAACTCTAGTTCAAGTTGTGGTACGTGACGAATCGGGTGAAGCACCGATTCAATGCGAGATGCTCTGGGCCTGGATTGCCAAAAAGCAATTGAAGCAGACTTGATATCAATCAGACAAAAAAAATCCCAGATCATTAATCTGGGATTTTTTATGAGACGAATTATGACTTCTGCTGAGATTCTAGAAACTTCTGTTTTGCTTCTTCTGGAATCGGACGTTTATTGCCCTTCACATCCACTGCCACAAAGGTAAATACCCCTTCAGTCACGCGTACAGGCGGACGTGAGTCGTCATGGCTATCCCATACTTCAATTTCCATCTGGATGGAGGTATTGCCGACTTTTAAAATTTTGGTATAGCAGCTAATCACATCACCGACTTTTACCGGAACCAGGAAGGTCATCTGGTTAATCGAAATCGTGGCACAACGTCCCTTTGAAAATCGTTCTGCGTGAATCGCGCCTGCCAAGTCCATTTGTGAAACGATCCAGCCACCAAAGACATCACCACTCCAGTTGGTATCTGCAGGCATTGCGATCGTCTGTAGGGAAAGAATCCCCTCTGGTCTTACTTGAGAATCTGACACTTTCACTCCAGGCATTTGAATTAGGGTTGGGTATTTAACTGCTGATCAAGCCATTTTTGCAGCTCGCTTGATCGTAATGCACCGCTTATTCTAGCAATTTCGTTGCTTTTATTCATCAACACCAGCGTCGGAATACTGCGAACATTAAATGCCGAACTTAAGCGCGGATTCGCTTCGGTATCAATTTTGGCAAAAACTACATTTGGATATTGCTTCGCGACAGTCGCAAAATGCGGTGCCATCATTTTACAAGGACCACACCATTCTGCCCAGAGATCAATCAGGATCGGCAAGTCACTATGCGTGACAAACTGGCTGAAGTTTTGCTCATTTAATTCAATCGGTGCCAGTGGAATCAGGGCTTGATGACATTGACCACAAGCAGGGTTGGCAGTGAGTTTATCTTCAGGGACACGGTTTTTGGCCAGACATTCCGGACATACAATAATCATCTAGCGCACTCCAATATGTTGATGTAAGAATTCTAATTGGGTCGAAACTGCTTTTTCAAACCATTCCCCATGATAAATATCAAAATGCCGGATATTCCACTCATGATATTGCACAAATGGTGCAATATTGGTCGCAGTTTCCCGACTCGATTCAATGGGAATCAGACTATCCAGTTTTGCCGCAATAAACAGGACTGGAATGTTAATCTTTCTGACTTCCTGAATTGGCCGATAGCGCATCAGTTTAAAGAATGCCCGTGCAGGAATGTGACCACTCCAGTAATAATCCGGATTGACAATCGACAGATAGCCTTCATAACTGTCCTGCGTCGGCATAAAACAGAGTTCATGCGGGTCAACCACAGGTAAGGTCTTCGGTGCCATACCGACCTTGGCCCCCATATAATCCTGACTGGAAACTTTAAGCGCCTTGGGGAGTTGCTGTAAAGGATATAGTTGGGCACTTTCAGCCCCATCGACAAAAGGTACCTGTACCATCGCCGCCTGAATATTTTTCAGCTCCGCTGCAAGCGTCAATACATGCCCACCACTTAAGGCCGTACCCCAGAGCACAATCCGTTTACTGTCAATCGATTTGCGTTCCTGAATATGTCTGATCATGGTTCGCCAGTCATCGAGCTGGGCATTAATCGACACCAGTTCACGCGGGCGTCCGGTGCTACCACCCCAATAGCGATAATCAAATAAAACCACCGCATAGCCGGCACTGGCAAAACGCTGGGCATATTGCACCAGTTTAAATTGACGTAAGGCAGCCAGACCATGAGCCATCAAGATCACGGCCGGTTTTTCTATATTTTTAGGCCGATAAAAATCTGCAGCAATCACGTCCTGACCGCTTTTAACATACAGTGGTTCAACTGTATAAGCCTGCATACGCGCTCCATTGCGTTATCTTATGGTTATCATCATTTATAAAAATTTCAGAACAGGTTCAGCATGTTTTCAGCTTAATGCTATCATAAAGCATATCGATATAAATGAAATGATGGAGTGGCGTCATGAGCGAAAATGTAGGTTTTGCTGGTCAAATTGGTCCGGAACACGTAACTCAAGTGGTTGAGAAAGGTTTTAAATCGATTATCAACAACCGTCCGGACATGGAAGGGGGTTCCGAGCAGCCGACCAGTGCACAAATCGAGGAAGCTGCACGCAATGCCGGTCTGGATTATGTATTCCAGCCAGTAGTAGCCGGTCAGATTACTGAGCTTGATGTACGCACTTTTGCCAATCATTATAATGAGTTACCAAAACCGATCTTGATGTTCTGTCGTACTGGAAACCGCTCGAATAACTTATATCAACTGGCAAAACAGATGGATCTGCTGGATGACTAATTTGTTCTGGAAAGGTGTGGTACTGGCCAGCTGTTTAAGCTGTGCCTCACTGGTTGTTGCTGCAAATAATCTAAGCCATGCACTGACCTCTACAGTCAGTGTTTCAGGGCAAATGACCACCAACAAGTTCCAGCAATTGATTCAACAAGGCTTTAAGTCTGTAATCGTGAATCGACCCGACCAAGAACAAGGGAATCAGGTCAAGGTTGGACAGCTGCGTTCAATTGCTGAAAAGTCTCAAGTGAGTGTGATTTATCAGCCTGTGAATAGTGGTCAGATCTCTCAAGCCAATATTGAGGAATTTGCACGCTATTATAATGAGCTGCCAAAACCAATTTTGATGGTCTGTCGTAGTGGTGCTCGTTCAGCTGCCTTGTTCAATCAGGCTAAATCTCAAGGATTGATTCATGAATAAGTTATTGATTATTTTGTGTTGTAGTTTGGCTTTGATAGGTTGCAGCTCGATGAATCTTAAGCCGACTGTGGGTGTAAGTGTGGGAACATCGATTTAAGTTTTTTAAATTTCAGCTCCCATAAAAAACAGCGCCGAAGCGCTGTTTTTGTTTTCAAATTATTATAATAAAGGCGCGAATGGATCTGCCTGAACACAATTATTACCGTAAGGACTACTATCAAAGGGTTGACCTGTTTCTGCATCAAAGTCATCTTTTAGTAACCCTAGTGTATATACAAAACTAGAGTTTATATCTTTTGTACTCACATTCGTTTGTGCTCTAAATTCAACAGTTTGCCAACCAGCATATTGTCTTAAATACTGTACGCTAAAGTTAAACTTACCCGTAGCATCAGTCGTGTAAGTAAAGCTTGGCGTAATATTCCCTGTTGGATCTACAAAACCTGTAGCAAGTTGAATATTAGATTTATTTGATAATTCACAATAAGATTGTAAGCGTGCAGGTAATTCTAACTTTTCAACATTACTAATTCTATCTTGGGTCTGTTGGACTTGATTTTTAAACTGATTAACAATCGCTTGTTGGCTATTCACTCTTTGTTGCTTAGCATTATTTTCAGCGCTAATTTCTCTGCTTAAATCATCATTTAGCTCTTCTAACTGGATATTCAGAATGTTAATTCTTCCTTGAATTGTTGCAATGGAAGCTTGTGCAGCTTTAATTCTACCATCGTCTTCTGCATTCTGAGCCAATGCTAAAGTGGTATTTGCATCAGCTAAACTTATTCTTGCAGAACGTATTGATTGCTGTGTAGTTCTAATACTATTTTCCAAGTTAGAAATAGCACTCGATTGAATCGGAGCATTTTGTATATTAGTTAAGACTGCTTCTTGTTGTTGCAAATTAGCATTTTGTTGCAACAATTGATTTCGAACAGGAGTTAAACGCTGAGTTCGTAAATCTTGCAATCTTGCTTTTGTTGTAAATACACCTGAACCAGCACGTAACAAGTCGATATTCATTGTTACTTTGTAGTTCGGTAAAGGATTACCGTTGATATCTACTACATGTGCTGAAAGTGCTTCTCTATAATAAAGTGCATCAGCTGATTTTTCTAGTTCACTCGATTTACCAAAGGTGATATTACCAATCGGTTGTTCTACTACGCCCTTAGCTACGTTAAGCTTAATCAATTGTGAGCTAATATTATTGTTTGCATCAATCACACTTGCATTCAAGGTAATACCGCTAGCAATCAAACTTTCATTTGGTTCAGTTCTAGGTAATACAACCGTAAAGCTTACATTCCCTTCCGCATCAGTTTTTTGAACTGAACTACCAACTATAGTAACTTTATTCAATTTGGTATCAATAACCGAAAGAGATACGTCTTTATCTGCTACACCACCACCATTTGCATCGATTGCTTTCACAGTAATGAGTGCGTTATCACCTGTGGCTACCAAAGTAGGCTTATTCGTAATAATCGCTAAGTGATACTGGCCTAATTCTGCTTCAGAGCTAGATTCGGTCGCTCCAAGAAGCGTTGTTTGTGAAATAACTTTGCCTGTACCATCTTTAAAGGAAGAGTTAATTCTTATACCCTTGGCTAGAAGCTCATTAAGACTTGAAATATTTGAAGGACTTAATATTAAATTGAAAATTGCATTACCATTTTCATCTGTTGTTAATTGAGAAGGTCCCTCAATTGTAACGCCATTCTTTTGAGTATCTTCAATTGCAAGTTGTACAGCTTCACTTGCTACACCACCACCATTTACATCTACTAATTTTACTGTTACTACAGCAGAATCACCCGTAACAACTAGTCTAGGCTTGTTTACATTTATAATAAGATGATAATTAGTTTCCACAGCTTCTGATGGATTTCCAATGCCACTGTCTGAACCGCCTGCATTTCCAGAATTTGAACCACCATTATTATAGTATCCGTCACTACCACCACCGCCACAGCCCGCCAATATTAGTGCCAAAGTAAGAGCAGATAATTTAATACCTAATTGTTTACTAATCATTTAAATCCCCAAGACCCTCTATTATAGAGTTTGTTATCAATCTTTATTTAATTATGCGTTATGTAACCACAGTTAAGCTTTTATGTAAATAAAGGTAAGCCAAATGTTTTGTATGCTAGCTTATATCAATAAAGTGATTTTGATAAGAGTGATCAATGTACGACCTCATCATTATTGGCGCAGGCACTGCAGGAATCAGTGCTTATAACGAAGCCATCAAATACACCCAGAATATTTTAATTATCAATGATGGCCCCTGGGACACTACCTGTGCCCGTGTAGGTTGTATGCCTAGTAAACTGCTGATCTCTTCTGCAAATCGTATGCACGATATCCAAAGTGCAGAAAAACTTGCTTTAAAGCATAACGCTGTCATTGATACTTCAGATGTTATGCAACGTGTGCATGTCCTTAGAGAACGTTTTATTCGTGCAACCTTAAAAGGTGTCGATCAATGGGAGAGCTCACATAAAATTTCCGGAAAAGCCAAATTTGTTGATCCCCAAACGATCGAAGTCAATGGACAATCCTATAAGGGCAAAAGTTTTATTGTCGCTGTAGGCTCACGCCCCAATATTGATGAAACCTTAAAGAAAAAATTAACAGACAAATACATCACTTCTAATGAAATCTTTGAATTTCCCCAATTACCAGAGTCTTTAGCGATAATCGGGAGTGGTATTATTGCAATTGAATTGGCTCAAGCTATGCAACGACTGGGTGTACAAACCACAATGTTTGCGCGCAGTCAAAAAGTAGGTGCTTTAACTAGCCCGATCTTACAAAAACTAGCACAAGAGCAATTAAGTAAAGAACTTAATATCAAATTTAAAACCTTACCAAATAAGTTTGAGATCCAAGCTGATAAAATAAAGATTAACTTTACAGAAAATGATCAGACTAAGAGTATTGAAGTTGAATATGTTTTAGGTGCCACAGGTCGGCAAAGCAATATAGATCATTTAGGTTTAGATCAACTAAATTCCACATTCAAGGATATCAAAAACCTTCCTATCGATAAAGAAACCAAACAACTTGCAAACCTACCTATATTTATAGTCGGTGATGCCGCCCCTGATGCACCCATTCAACATGAAGCCGCGCATACTGGCAAACAGGTTGTTCATAACTGTTTGAATTATCCGGATGTAAAACCTATTTTTGCTTTAACCCCATTGGCGATTGTATTTTGTCATCCTGAAATGGCGATTGTAGGAAAAAGCTTTAAGCAACTAGAAGATCAACAAGTCGAATTTATTCGGGGATTCATCTCTTATGAAAACCAAGGACGTGCTCTAGTTTTGGGAGAAAATTCAGGTGGAATAGAAGTTTATATTGATAAAAAATCAGGTAAATTACTGGGTGCAGAACTCCTCTGTTCACAAGCAGAACATCTGGCCCATTTACTGGCCTGGATGATTGATGCTGACCAGGATATTTATCAGATCTTAAAGAAACCTTTTTATCATCCGACTTTGGAAGAAGGACTCAGAACTGCATTTAAACATGCTCGACGTCAGTTTGATAGCTTGTCATAAAAAAGTTAAAGAGTTGCAAACTATTACTCAGTAAAGTTAGCTACCGCTCTATCTTAATATTGAACCCTGTATTAGATTAACTTTATATATCAATACAAGATGATTATTCCACATAAAAAAATCCCCCTCTGCCTTAGCGGAGGGGGATTTTGGAATAATGAGCTGGCGATGACTTACTCTCACATGGGTAACCCCACACTACCATCAGCGCTAAGAGGTTTCACTTCTGAGTTCGGGAAGGGATCAGGTGGTTCACTCTTGCTATGGTCGCCAGCACAA
>NZ_VOYO01000013.1:0-87003 GCF_013420255.1 Acinetobacter sp. YH01021 | reverse complement strand
TGGTTTTAGAAGAAGTTGTAATTTCTCCAAAAAGCTTGAAAACCATTTTAAAGCCTTCGACTTAACCTTCTTTTACATCAATAATGGCTTCATTTAATGTCAGCATACTTTTTAAAACACCACCAAAAATCGAATTATTACCAGTATTCGCGCGCATGCCAGTCGCGTACAACGTGCCGGTGGAACGTATTATGATGCGGAACTGGTGAATGACAATAATCAGTTGATTTCATCGCGCCTACCCAATGATTTACCCATTTTTATTCATGAATGTTTGGATGTTTTAAAATCATAAAGTCTTAAAAAATATTTCCCATCTTGGCCATGTTCTCCCCTATAAAAAAGAGTCCTTCGGGACTCTTTTTTATGGTTGAGCTATTAACGCCCTAACAGACCGCGGGCCACAATCTCCTTCATGATTTCATTGGTACCCCCATAAATCCGCTGGATCCGCGCATCAACGAAGAAACGTGAAATTGGATATTCAGTCATATAGCCATAACCCCCAAATAATTGCAGGAGATTGTCCGCGATTTTCATCTGCATATCGGTAGAAAAGCTCTTCAATGCCGCTGCAGTTTCTACATCCAGTTTCCCTTGCATATAAAGCTCAAGATTCTGGTTATAAAATGCTGCGGTCGCCAATTCATCAATTTTCGCTTGCGCAAGCACAAAACGGGTATTCTGGAATTGACCGATCGCCTGACCAAAAGCCTGCCGCTCTTTCACATACTGTGTGGTCACATCAATAGATCCACGAATGGCGCCTAGAGCGGTGGCAGCAATGGCGGTACGCTCACGCGGCAATTCCTGCATCAGGTAAGCAAATCCCTGTCCCGGCTGACCCAGTAATTGCTCCTTTGGCACTTTGACATTGTCGAAGAACAGTTCAGACGTATCCTGAGCATGCAGACCAATCTTGTCCAAATTGGTGCCTTTTTTAAAGCCTTCCAGATGGGTATCGACCAGCAACAATGAAACGCCTTTGGCACGGGCTTGCGGATCAGTTTTGACGGCAAGCACCACTAAGTCAGCATGCTGACCATTGGAAATGAAGGTTTTTGAGCCATTTAACAGATAATGTTCATCATGCAAGATGGCACTGGTGCGCATAGCTTGCAAATCTGAACCAGCACCCGGTTCAGTCATGCCGATCGCACCGACCACTTCACCGGTGACCATTTTTGGTAACCAGTATTTTTTCTGTTCTTCGGTACCGATATGCAGGATATACGGTGCTGCAATATCGGAATGACAAGACAGACCTGTGGCAATCGCACTGTATCCGGCACGTGCAGATTCTTCGATCAGCATCAAGGAATAATCGGTCGGCACCCCATAGCCACCATATTCTTCTGGAACATCGACACACAAGAAGCCATTTTCACCGAGTGCATTCCAGACTGAACGCGGCATCAGACCTTCACGTTCCCACTGGTCGTAGTACGGTGCGACATGTTCGTTCATAAAGCGTTTAAAATTATCGCGGAATAATTCTAGATCGGCATCGTAGGCAAGCATTCTATTGTCCTTGTTGTTTATCATTTTAGTTTCCTTTTCACAGACTATCGACTTTCCTGCTCCCTGTCATGTGCCGGCATTCATCTTTTTACTAACTTCACAGTCAATAAAAAAGGGAAGCCGAAGCTTCCCTTTTAGACATGAAAGACAGACTCAAAATTAGTGAGCGTTATTGCCTTCTTGTGCCATTTTTTCGTCAATTTCTGCAGGATTTGCTAAAGCATAGTTCAGCTTGTCCATATCTAACTGGCCCACCCATTTCGCAACCACTAAAGTCGCCAAAGAGTTACCGACCAGATTGGTCAAGGCACGAGCTTCAGACATGAAACGATCGATACCGAGAATCAATGCCAGACCTGCAACAGGAATATTCCCTACAGCAGCCAAAGTTGCCGCCATCACAATAAAGCCTGAACCAGTCACGCCTGCCGCACCCTTAGATGAGATCAGAAGTACCAGAAGCAGGGTAATTTGATGAGACAAGTCAAGTTGCGTATTGGTTGCTTGCGCAATAAAGATTGCAGCCATCGTCAAGTAAATCGACGTACCATCCAGGTTAAATGAATAACCAGTTGGAATCACCAGACCTACCACCGACTTCTTTGCACCGGCAAGTTCCAGTTTCTTCAACATACGTGGCAGTACTGATTCTGAAGATGACGTCCCTAGTACAATCAGAAGTTCTTCGCGAATCAGGCGGATCATCTTCATGATGCTGAACCCTGCGAAACGCGCAATTGAGCCCAATACGATGAAAATAAACAGTACGCAGGTAACATAGAAACAAATGATCAACTGTGCCAGCTGAGCAAGAGAACCAATACCATATTTACCAATTGTAAACGCCATTGCACCAAATGCACCAATTGGAGCAAGTTTCATCACCATGTTCACGATGTTGAAAAACACATGTGAAATCTGGTCGATGAGTTTCAGGACTGGCTTGCCTTGATCACCTAGCTTATGCAGTGCAAAACCAAAGATGATCGCGAACAATAGAACTTGCAGGATTTCGCCTTCTGCAAATGCGCCCACAACCGTATTTGGAATGATGTTCATCAGGAAGTCGATAGTCGATTGTGACTCACCTGAAGCGACATATTTACTGATGCCAGTGGTATCCAGTGAAGCAGGATCAACGTTCATGCCCACACCAGGCTTGACGATGTTAATCACGACCAGACCGATGACCAAAGCAATCGTGGATACGATCTCGAAGTAAAGTAAAGCCACACCACCAGTTTTACCGACTGATTTCATGCTTTCCATACCTGCAATACCGCTGACCACGGTACAGAAAATCACAGGTGCGATAATCATTTTAATCAGACGGATAAATGCATCACCAAGCGGTTTAAGCTGTTCGCCCAAGCCAGGGACATGCTGTTCTACGCCATTGATAATTTGCGTACCACTAGGCGAAAAATGCCCGACCAGAATACCTGCGATAATGGCCACAATCACTTGAAAATACAGTGACTTATAAATTGGTTGTTTCGCCATAATAAATCTACTTGAACGATATCAAAAATAAAAAAGACCATTTTGAGAAATATACTGACCTCTTCATCCCTTCTCAGGATGAACCGGATCAAGTCTCAAAAGGCTCAAGAGAATGTTCAAAAATGATAATCAGCCATGCATTGAATCTGACACTCAAGTATCAGACCAAAGTATTAAATGGGAAAAAGAGATTAAGAAAAATTAAACAGACTCTAAAAATTGCCTAAATTTTACCGAATATTCAGACTAAATGTGCATAACTTATTATGCACTTGTTTATGTTTTAATCAGAATAGATTAGACATTAGTCGATAATCAGATTTAACTGATTGTTTTACGTATACTGAAAGGTTTATGGATTTTCACCCTCTCCCTTGACATTAATATTTTCTGCAAGCTGTAAAAAGTTATGAATACCAAAAGAAATATTTATAAAGATTTCGAACATCCCTTTGCCCAATATGTACGCATTGTGGGTAAAGGGAAAAATGGCGCCCGCTCCCTCAGCTATGATGAAGCCTATCAAGCCTTCAGTATGATTTTGAAAAATGAAGTGCTGGATGTGCAGTTAGGTGCATTCTTGATGTTATTGCGTGTCAAGGAAGAGTCGGTAGATGAGTTGGCGGGTTTTGTACAGGCGACACGGGATCAGCTGAATTTCAAGACACTGGATGTCGATCTGGACTGGTCTTCCTATGCGGGCAAGCGCAAACATTATCCATGGTTTATTCTGGCAGCGCTGACGCTGGCCAAGCATGGTTTTAATATTGTGATGCATGGTGCCTCAGGTCATACCATGAACCGCGTTTACACCGAGCAGGTGCTAACTTACTTAGGCTATCCAATATGTCAAAATGATGCCGAGGTTGAACAGCAACTGCAACAACAGCATTTTGCCTATATCCCGCTAGAAGTAATTTCTCCGATTCTGGCAGACTTGATTGCGTTGCGTAATGTTATGGGGCTGCGCTCCCCGATTCATACGCTGGTTCGTTTAATTAACCCATTTAATGCCAAAGCAACTCTGCAAGCGATTTTCCATCCAGCGTATCGTGGTTCGCACCAGCAAGCAGCCTTCCGCTTAGGCTATAAAAATAGTGCCGTAATTAAAGGTGAAGGTGGCGAATTCGAGCGTAATCCGGATGCCAAAACGCTTATCTGTGGCATTAAAGATGGTGAACTGTATGAGCATGAACTGCCAAAGCTCACTGACAACCGCAGTCCGATTGAAGAAGAACTGGATCTGGCGCTATTTAAGGCTGTCTGGGACGGTCAGCAAAGCCATGATTATGGCGAGATTGCAGTGATAGAAACCATGGGTATTGCGCTATATACCATGGGCGTGTGTGACAGCTTTGAAGCTGCGATGCAAAAAGCCAAAACCTTATGGGCGAATCGCCACACGGTTTAATCTTGTACAAAAGAAAAAAGCATTGTTCAGTGAATGAACAATGCTTTTTTTAATTGTATTGCTATTGGCTGGGAATTAAGCCTTAAACAAAACGAATCGGCTTGAATTCAGGTTCATTCTTGTGATGATCATCATCACATTCCTCACCTTCTTCTTTAATACCGCGGTCGATATAACCGCTGCGCTCATTTTCAGGCAGGTTTTTCATTTCCCAGGCATAGACTGCCTGCATACAGGTCTGACGCTGTTCTGGTGTCAAGGCTACACCGTTTGGCCACTTTCCAATTTCGACTGCTGTTCTTAGGCGTTCAACAATCTCAGGATTGAGTACGGCAAGCATTTGTTCAATATTCATGATTTAATCCTGCTTAAAATAATCAAAGTCCTGATTCCACCCCAGTTTGGTTCGACAGGCATTATAAAAGTCATAACCCGGTGGATGCAGAAGATTCAGTTTAAAGGGATGCTTGCGAATATGGACGCTATCACCCACATTCAAAGACACACTGTGTTGTCCATCCGCACTAACCATCGGCAGTACGCGATTTTCACGAATCAGTAATTTAATTTCACTATGTCCACCGACCACAATCGGGCGTGAAGACAAGGTATGCGGATGCATCGGTACCAAGGCAATCGCATCCATACTTGGATGTACAATCGGGCCACCACCAGAAAGCGCATAAGCCGTAGAACCAGTCGGCGTAGAGACTATCAGGCCATCGCTGTGCTGACGATAGACATATTGTCCATCAATATTCAGTTCAAAATCGATCATATGTACCGATTTCCCTGAATGTAGCACCACATCATTTAGAGCAATGGCATCGTAAATCACTTCACCTTTGGAGCGAATTTCGACTTCGAGTAAAAAGCGTCGCTCAGTCTGAAAGTCACCCTTTAATACCTGATCCAGCTTGAATATCACTTCAGTCGGCTTGATATCCGTTAAAAAACCCAGACGACCACGGTTAACCCCGATCACCGGGGTATTGTACTTGACCAAGGCGCGTGCTGCATGTAATAGCGAGCCGTCACCGCCCACGACAATCACCAGATCCACCACCTCACCCAATAAGGCACGACTGACGGTTTGGGTATTTTGATAGGGAACAAGTTCAGCTGTCGCTGCATCAAAAACTGGGTGTAGGCCTAAATTGAGAAGATGATCGTGAATAAGGCATAAGGTTTCAACCACCGACGATTTATCAGGACGTCCTATTAACCCGATATTTCGAAAGGTCTTATGGGAAATTTGCACCAGTGTCGTCGCTCCGCTACGAATCCTGCTTATCATAACATTAAGCTATACCTGGATGACAATTTATAACAGTGCTTCATAGGTAGGAAATTATTTGAAATATATTCGAATTAAGGAGAAATTGTGGGGTTTCATTTTAATTTTAAGCGCATTTCTTGATTAAATATTGCAAAATAATGAAAAGCTTCGCATGATTAGCACAATTTCACAGGATCTTATAAGTATTTATGAAATCTGAACGTGGCATGGGGTTTCTTGCCTTAATTTTTTCCATTATCGTCATTTCTATCTTTGTAGCATTTAGTATCTATCTGATTAGATTAGACAATATTGTACGCGACAAGTTTGAAGGTCAACGCTGGGATATTCCGGCCAAGGTCTTCGCACGTCCGATGGAAGTGTACGTGAATGCCCCAGTCAGCCTGCAGGATTTCCAACAAGAATTAAAATTACTCGGTTATAAAAATTCGGATAGTTATACCAAATCAGGCAGCTTTGTCACCACGGGTAATACCCTGTATGTGCATACACGGGGCTTTGATTTTGGTGACCGAGTTGAACCGGAACAAATATTAAAAGTCAGTTTCAGCGGTGAACAGATTGCAGAAGTCAGCGCAACCAAACCATCTTCAAGCGGGATTGCGCGTTTAGAACCTTTATTAATTGGCGGGATCTATCCGCAGCATAACGAAGACCGTGTGCTGATCAAGCTAAATAAAGTGCCTAAACCCTTGATCGAAGCGCTGATCGCAACTGAAGACCGTAAATTCTATGAACATCATGGGGTTTCACCGCGTGGTATTGCACGTGCCGTGGTCAGCAATATTACCGGTGGTAAACGTCAGGGTGGCTCAACCTTGACCCAGCAATTGGTTAAAAATTTCTATTTGACCCCGGAGCGCACCTTAAAACGTAAAGTAAATGAAGCCTTTATGGCGATGCTGATTGAATTGCATTATGACAAGAATGAAATTCTGGAAGCTTATTTAAATGAGGTGAATCTGGGCCAGAATGGTAACTATTCTATTAATGGTTATGGTCTGGCATCGCAGTTTTATTTTGGCCTGCCACTGCGTGAACTGAATATTTCCCAGCAAGCATTTCTGGTTGGTCTGGTTCAAGGTCCGAGTCTATATAACCCATGGCGCAATCCTGAAAGTGCAAAAAAACGTCGTGATATTGTCCTGAATAATATGTTGGTGATGGGCTATCTGACTCAGGAACAATATGAAAAAGAAACTGCACGTCCATTAAATGTCATTTCAAAACCGACTTTAGGCCCTGCCCGCTTCCCGGATTTTCTGGATATTGTACGTCGTCAATTACGCACAGATTATCAGGAAACCGATCTGACCAATCAGGGTCTGCGAATTTTCACTACTTTAGATCCTCTGGCCCAAACCAGAATTCAGGACAGCTTTAAAGAGACGGTGGCGCGTTTAAGCAAATCCAATCCGGGTCGCCTGAAAGATTTACAGGGTGCGGTATTGGTATCGCATCCGGAAAATGGTGAGCTGGTGGCCGCAGTAGGTTCTACTCAAGATTTTACCGGCTTTAACCGTGCAGTCGATGCCAAGCGTCAAGTCGGTTCCCTGCTAAAACCGGTGATCTACCTGAGTGCCCTGGAATCGAACCGTTATCACTGGGCAAGCCCAATTGAAGACAGTGAAATCAGCATCAAGAGTGACGGCAAAACCTGGACACCGAAAAACTATAGTGGTCGTGGACATGGTGTCATTCCAATGTCACAAGCCTTATCGCAATCTTATAACCTGTCCACTGTGCGTTTAGCACAAGAATTTGGCCTGTCTACCTTTATTAATCATCTGAAAAAATTTGGTGTAACTTCAGATATTCCATCTTATCCGTCGATTTACTTAGGTGCGGTAGATATGTCCCCGATGGAAGTGATGAATATTTACGGCAACTTTGCTACAGGCGGCTTTAAATACCCAACCAAAGCGATTCGCTCTGTGGTGGATGCCAACGGCCGCTCTCTGGATCGTTATAGCCTGAGTGTGCAACCGACCATTGATCCGGCTTCTGCTTATGCTCTGAATTATGGCTTACAACAGGTCATGTCGAATGGTACAGGTCGTGCAGCCTATAACAGCTTACCACGTAGTCTGAATCTTGCCGGCAAATCCGGTACCACGAATGACAGCCGTGACTCATGGTTTGCCGGATACTCAGGTAATTATATGACCGTGGTTTGGCTAGGTCTGGATGACAACAAAGTCACTGGCTTGACCGGTTCTTCAGGTGCCCTGCCCGTGTGGACCAATGTCATGAAACAACTACGCCAAAAACCGGTGAATTTGCCACAGCCGAATGAAATCGAATGGCATTGGCTGGATCGTTATACCGGTCATTTATCGGCACAAGGCTGTGAAGGCGCCATGTATATCCCGATTTCGCGTCATGCCCTGCCAAATCAGGCAACTGCCTGCGGCATCTCGCATTATGCGACGGAACCTTATGATATTGATTCAGAACCTGAGCCATCTGATGCTGAACAGGATGATATGAGTCGCTATATACAAGAAAGTGAAACAGAAATAGAACGCGATCTTGAGAGCGAAACCCGTATTATCGCCAGTGGAAGTTATAGCCATTAATTGAGTCTATGTTTATGTTAAGAAAAATCCTCCCTGGTTTGCTCATCCTCAGTCTGGTGGGCTGCCAAAGTATCTCTGAGCCAGAAAAGCCAGTTACCCCAGTCAAGCCTGCGACGGAAAAACCTAAGGCAAAAACGCCAGACAGCGTAGTGATTACGCCTTATGACCGTCCTGACATCAAACGTCAGAAAATTGTCATTCCTGAACAGAAGCCGAAAAGCCAAAAGTTTGATGATGGCCGTAATCTGCCGGCTTTCAAGAGTCTGATGCAGCAAACCCAGCAGGCCTATACCAAGCAGCAGTTCGCTCAAGCTGAAGCGTCTGCAACTCAGGCACAGCGACTGGCCCCTCAGGCACCGGAAACCTATTTATACTTGGGTATGATTGCTAACCGTAAAAATCAGCCAGCAAGCGCCGATGCTTTTGCCTTACGTGGCCTGAGTTATGCACAATCTAGTGCCATGAAAAAGCAGCTTTGGCAAGTGCGCCTTAAATCTGCTCAGTTGCGGAAAAATGCCAAAGCGATTCAGCAAGCCCAACAGGCACTCAAAAAGCTTTAAGATAATTTTCCATAGAAACTGACTTACTAATAGAAAGTTTATTTTATAAATAAAGTGTTTAAATATAGCGAATGCCGGCAGTGCCATAAGCGTGCTGGCTTTTTGCATACTCAAGCTCTTCAGCTTTCATCCCACCCAAAGCAAAAACCGGAATCTGTACCTGCTCTGCCATTTGCTTGAATTGCTCCCAGCCTAGCGCAGGCGTGTCCGGATGTGTTGCGGTCGCCAGTACCGGACTCAGCAAGGCTGCTTCACAACCGATCTGTTCTGCATGCATTAAAGCACTCAGGTCATGACAGGCTGCCAGATAACGATAGCCAGATTTCAATTCACCTTGTTTCAAGTCCATCAATTGAGTCTGTTTTAGATGAATCGTATGAATCGTCTGCTGCTGCAATTCATTCAGTTGTGACCAAAGCTGCTGATTAATGATTAACTTGGAGAGTTGATCTACCGGATATTGCTGTAATTGCATGATCCGTTCAGGCGTTGCTTCCACGCGCCAATACAACATTTGATCTGTATCCAGACTTGATAAGATATCCAGATCTTCAGCAATCTTGATGCGCTGCGGCCATTGCAGCTTTTGAATCATGGACTGATTGGCTTTCGGGAAATTCAGCTGACCAAGTTCTTCCCGGCTATACCAACGCCAAGGCTGTTTGATTTCAGCCAGTTGAGTAGGCTGTACTGAAGCATGAAAAATATACAAATTGACGATGAGATCTTCATATTCATGAGAAATAAAATCAGAAGCATGCCAGCGTTCGATATCAACCCCGACCTCTTCAATCACTTCGCGGCGGCAGGCTTCGACTGGTAATTCGCCCTGTTCAACTTTTCCGCCTGGAAATTCATATTTATTGCCCTGATGCTGCTTGGCCTCACGCCAGCCGACTAGAACCTGATTTTGATAAAATAAAAGCGCAATTGCGACATGAATTGTAGCTTTAGTCATGATGTACAGAACCGGTAAAGTTTTACAGATTGTAAGCAAATTAGAGTTTTTTATAAATTGCTCAATATTTCGTTGACAGATCTATTCGATAATGATTATCATTTAAATCAATCCAAAACACACCACGGAGTCGACGGAATGAACGCCCCATTTAGCCTATTCACCCGTAACAATGATACTCACCATGCCTTGCCAATGCTGCACTCCAACAATCTGTTTGCACTGGGTCGTGAAATCCGGATCATGCATGCCGGCGAAGAATACCGCTTGCGCCTGACCCGCAACAACCGTCTTATTCTGACCAAATAATTAAAACAATCTAAAATAACAAACGTGGGAAGCAGCAGTATGAATCAGCGCATACTGCTTTTTAATCTTCTAATCATGAGATTTTGCCATCAGGCTCAAAACTCAATGACACTTTAAGTCCACCCAAGTCCGACGGCGCATAGTCAATTTTAGCTGCATGCAGTGCCATAATTTTCTGGCAAATGGACAGGCCTAAACCCGAACCCTGAGTTCGCGTACCCAAAGCCCGATAAAAACGTTCACCTAAACGTTCCAGTACCTCATCAGCAATCCCTTCTCCTGAGTTTTCAATCAGTAACTGTATCTGATGCTGCTCAATAACTGTTCGGATCTCGACCTGTCCCTGTTGCGGCGTATAACGGATCGCATTGTCGACCAGATTGCGAATACAACTAAAAATCAGTTCTGGATTCGCTTCGATCACAGCATCCTCAAGTTTTAGATTCCAATGAATGTCTTTTTCTTCTGCAAAAGGCTGCAAGGCCTGCAAAGCCTCCTGAACCAGATTCTTAAGATTAATCGTTTGCGTTGCTAATTGCCCTGTTCGCTCCGGATCGAGTCGTGCCAGTAAAAGTAAATTTTCCAGTACCTGCGTGCCGCGGTTGACATCATTTTGGATCAACTGTAATGCCTGAGGGAGCTGTGCATCATCTTGATATTTGCGTTTTAAAACCTGTAGACGCATTTGAATCGCAGACAGTGGCGAACGCAGCTCATGTGAAGCATCTGCAGTAAAACGCTGTTCAGCAGCCAGTGACTTTTCTAGCCGGCCGAGCATGGCATTCAGCTGACGAATGATCGGTTGCAGTTCAGTGATTTCAGGGTCAGGTGTTTTAATAGGACTTAGATCCTGAGCAGTCTTGGAACCAATGGCACGCGAAATCTTGTTTAATGGCCGTAACTGGCGTTTGACCGAGACCCTTAGAATCAGCCATTGCACTAGCCATAAAGTGAATAAGATCCCGGCAAAGCCCAAAGTAGTTTGCCAGAGTTCATCGAAACGTACTGAAAGTGGCTGTACGATTTTGACCTGAAGGTCGTCATCTTCCGCAGTCAGTATCCGGATAAAATGACCATTTTCATAAGCAAACTGAAAGCCGTTGTTCTGTGCTTTTGGAATGGTATTAATTAATTCATCATCAATCGAAGTAGTCAGTATCTGCTGATCTAGCAACAAGGCATACTGGATATCGAACTGTTCACTGAGTTCATCGACCTGGGCGTCTTTGGCCTGGGTCACATCGCCAAGCAGTAACTCAGAAATCTGCTGCATTAATTCATCATGCAGCTGACTGGCTTGATAACTGGAAATCCCCAATAACAGCAGCCAGGCCAATATTCCAGCCAATATCGAACTGAACAGCGCATGTTTGATCAGTTTGGTTTGCAAGGAAATAGCAGTTGACATAGGTTTATGCCTCAGCCTTATGCATGCGATAGCCCAAGCCACGAATGGTCTTAATCATCTGGCTGCCAATTTTTTTACGCAGCTGATAGATAAACACTTCAATCGCATTACTTTCAATTTCATCGCCCCAGGCATACAGCGATTCTTCCAGCTGTTCACGGGTGACAATATGTTCAGGCTGCTGCATCAACTTGTATAGAATCTGAAATTCTTTCGCAGTCAGATTAATAGCTTGACCCGCTTTAGTCAGGGTTTTGGCTTGAGTGTCCAGACTGAGATCCTGCCAGTACAGGATATGATTGAGTGTTTGCTGCTTCTGTCTGAGCTGGGCACGAACTCGGGCCGAAAGTTCTTCCAGACTAAAAGGTTTGACCAGATAATCATTCGCGCCTAAATCCAGACCTTCAACCCGGTCATCAATACTGTCTTTGGCCGTAATAAAAATCACCGGCGTATCTTGATGTTGGCTGCGCAAAATTTTCAGAATGTCATCTCCAGTGGCATTCGGCAGGCCACGATCCAGCAGAATACAGTCATATTTATGCTGCTCAATCGCTAGGATCGCATGATCACCACGCTCTACCCGATCAATCACATAACCGTCCATTTCCAGCCAAGTCTGGATACTGTCTGCCTGAGACTGATCATCTTCCGCCAAAAGAATACGCATATTCTGCTCCGTTTGCTTCCTTGTTCTATCTTGCCTTGAAAAAGCAGCAGACTCAAAAAAACCACATGCTTTTTGGTAACTTGCATGTGGTTTTTTGTCGCTGTGTTCAAATTGATTTCAGCAAATCAGGCGATATTAGAAACGAACCTGATCAACCTCAATTTCAACACGTTTTGCCGGTTTATAATCAATGTCGATTTCACCTGTGATGATTACCGGTGTTTTGGCTGAAATCGGTTTGCCTTGCCAAAGTTCGTCATCAATCTCAACCGTAATGGTGCCTGTACTGTCGCGGAACTGGTATTTTTCATCACCGACTGCTTTCACGACATAACCTTTAAGCTGAACTTTGCTGTCATCTTTCATGGCCAGTGCCTGTTTGACTGTAGTCGATTTAGCAAAAGCGGCCTGATTCACAGCCGTGTCACTACTTGCTATCGTAGCTGTCGCGATAGAACCCATCAATGCAGCTGCCAAAACCGTATTTATCATCATTTTCATCGCAATTACCTCTTTAAAGTCTTGCCTTGTTTCGATGATGCTATTAAAACAACCGAAGATGAATTGAATCTTAAGATTGCTTCATTTTCAAAATTAATTTAAGGGCACCACTCTCAGGACTTCTTCAAGCGTGGTCACACCTTCCAGAATCTTGCGCGCCCCGGCAATTCTGAGCGGCTCTACGCCTTCTTTTTTCGCCTGCTGACGCAGCTGGTTCAGATTAGCATCGGCACCAATCAGCTGTTTAGTGGTCAGACTCAGTGGCATAAACTCATAAATCCCAATACGGCCTTTATAGCCGGTATGCCGGCATTCTTCGCAGCCCACCGCCTTAAAGACAAATTCCGGTCGCGGCAAAGGATAATCGGCTGCCAGATGCTGCCATTCCTGTTCATTCAGGAAGCTTTCCTGCTTGCAATGTGGGCAGAGTTTACGCACCAGACGTTGAGCCAGAACACCCAAGATGGTTGCTGCTGTCAAAAATGGCTGTACGCCCAGATCATGCAGACGGGTCAGACTCGACGGCGCATCATTGGTATGTAAAGTTGAGAGAACCAGATGACCAGTCAATGCTGCCTGAATCGCCATATTGGCAGTATCCTGATCACGAATTTCCCCGACCATGATAATGTCCGGGTCCTGACGCATCAATGCACGCACGCCGTCAGCAAAACCAAGATCGATACCATTATTGACCTGCATCTGGTTAAAGCTAGGTTCCAGCATCTCGATCGGGTCTTCAATGGTACAGACGTTGACCTGTTCAGTCGCCAGCTGTTTCAAGGTTGAATAAAGCGTAGTAGTTTTACCGGAACCAGTCGGACCGGTCACCAGAATAATGCCGTGACTGTGACTGGTCAGATTGTTCCAGTCATTGAGCAGATGACCTTCAAAACCGAGTTGCTGGAAGCTTCTCACCAGCACTTCCGGATCGAAAATACGCATCACCAGTTTTTCACCGAATGCCGTTGGCAAGGTCGACAAACGCAATTCGGTTTCCTGTCCTTTTGGTGTACGGGTTTTCAGGCGGCCATCCTGTGGTTTACGTTTTTCCGCGACGTTCATCCGGCCCAGAATCTTGATCCGGGAAATGACGGCGGTCAATGTATTGGCGGGCATGTTGTAAATCGTATGCAGTACGCCATCAATCCGGAAACGAATCTTACCCGTATCTTTACGCGGTTCCATGTGAATATCACTGGCGCCCTGCTCAAAGGCAAATTGCAACACCCAGTCTACCAGTTTGACAATATGCTGGTCATTGGCATCCGGATTCTGTGAGTCACCTAGCTGTAGCAAGGCTTCGACGCCCTTATTTTCCCGGTCATAGGCGGAAGATTTTTGTGAACCACTGACTGCACGACTGACCTGATAATATTCAGTAATATAACGTTGTAATTGTTCTGGATTCAGTAATACCCGTTGTATTTTTTTTGGTGCAATATTCTGCTCGAGATTCGACATCCATTCAGTTTTATAAGGCTGATCTGTAGCAATCAGAACTTTGTCTGCCTGAATTTCTACCGCCAGAATACGGTTGCGCAGTGAATATTCCTGCGACATGACATGGGTCAATGCCTGTACATCAGCTTTGAGCGGATCAATGATATAGAACATCAATCCGGTTTTTTCTGCCAGCCACTGACATAAACGGTTCAGGGTCAGCGTTGTTTGAGGATGGGACTGATCGACCAGATTAAAATTGGCAATCCACTGTAAAGGGTGCCATTTTAATTGTTCACGTTGCCGATGAGTGGTTTGTACCAGCATCCGGTCGCGTTCACTGATCTTACCGTCTTTAAAGAGTTGGTCTAGACACCATGCCGTATCCATTTCAAAGTCAAATTTCATTATTATCAGTCCCCAAACTTGCCTCCACTATAACAAGTTTTTGCAGTTTTTCGCATGCTCTCGACCTATCGAATGTACGTTTCTATTTCAATCTCAAAAAGAAAGTAAAGAATGGATTTGATCGTTACCGCAACATTTTTCATCTATGCAAACCTGATCTCATCACATATATTTTTAAA
Organism: Acinetobacter sp. YH01021; assembly: GCF_013420255.1. GTDB lineage: Bacteria > Pseudomonadota > Gammaproteobacteria > Pseudomonadales > Moraxellaceae > Acinetobacter. The sequence goes on along the minus strand of NZ_VOYO01000013.1, from coordinate 72,253 downwards.
TAATAAACTCTTAGCTTGCTGAGGTCACAGATGGATCTGACTGCGGTTCCCCTGCATGCGCATTCTTTTCATGAACTGCTCACGATACTCACCTCGGCATTGGGCTGCGGCCTGCTAATTGGTCTGGAGCGGGAACGGCATAAGCAACGTGAGCAGCAGCCGAGTTTTGCCGGCTTACGTTCCTTTGCGATCTGTGCTTTATTGGGCGCACTGTGTTTCCTTTTTGGAATCGTGATTGCTGTAATAGGTGCTTTGATCGTGGGTGGTATGGTCATTTTATCCATAAAAAATCAACCAGATGATCCGGGCATTACCACAGAGCTTGCATTTGTGATGACCTATTTTGTTGGCGCCATGTGTTTGTGGAATATTCCTCTGGCAGCCGGTCTTTCTGTGCTCTTAACCGGTATTTTGATGGCCAAACATACCATGCACAATATTGCCGGGAAATGGATTAAAGAAGCCGAATTCAGGGATGGACTATTATTACTGGCCTTGATTTTGATTGGCTTGCCGCTGACCCCTGATCGCCCTTTTTGGGGAGAAGTGCTTAACCCTTATCTTATTTTAAAATTACTGACCTTAATTTTAGTGGTACAAGCTCTGGCGCATATTGCGAAACGCTTTTTTTCGACTAAAAATGCCCTGATGCTGTCCTCCATTGCTTCCGGTTTTGTTTCCAGTACGGCGACCATCGCTCAGTTAGGTTTACAGGTCCGTAAAGGTGAAATGGATGCACGATCGAATGCCGGCGCCGCACTGATGTCCTGTATCTCGACCATCGTACTGCTATTGATTGTGGTTGGAGGGGTATCATGGAGCTGGCTGAAAATCCTGCTTTTGCCCTCTTTAGTTGCCGTAATCCTTCTGGCAGCCTGTGCGTTTTTATTATTGCGCAAGGCAAAACCTGCGCCGAGCATGGAATCATCAGACAGCCAGATGTTTAGCTTAAAAGAAGCTGTGATTATTGCAGTCACATTAACATTGATTCAGGCTGGAGTTTACGGACTGGAGGTCTGGCTCGGGGATGCCGGCTTACTGGCCGGGACCTTACTCGCCTCTCTGTTCGAGATTCATGCCGCGATGGCGAGTGTCGTCGTTCAAGGTGATCCCTCCAATATGCGTCTGATTTATGCCCTGCTTTTAGGTCTGGGTGCTCATGCCCTGGCCAAATCAGCCAATGCCGCTTTGACCGGTGGCTGGAAGTTTGTACTTTATTTTGCACCGGTGCAGATTTTACATATGGCGGTGTTGATTGGGGTTTTGTGGTGGAACCTATAATCTAGGAAGGAATATGCTGGATAGCAACAATTAGCACTTGCTGAGCATGAATTTTGAAATGGATATCAACATTTGCAAACTTCATCCCATATACCCGTTCTTCATCTTCCTGATATGCAGGTCTTGGATCTAAAGATAAGACAGCTTCCAGTTCCTGAATAGTCTGCACAGAAATTTTTCCATTTCCTAGTAATTGTTGCTTTTGCTGCTCCGCTTCATCGCTCCAAATGACGGTTTTACGTGGTGGTTCATCCTGTGCATAACCGCTTTGTGCTTCAATGATGGCATCCGAATATTGAATATAAGGTTTGATATCCATAATTGGCGTGCCATCGAGCAAGTCACTCCCTGTCACATACACTCGAACATGTTTGCCCACTTTTCTCACTTCTTTGAGTTTGACCACAGATAAACCAATCGGTGATGGACGATACATGCTGCGCGTAGCAAACACGCCTATTTTCTTGTTACCACCCAAACGCGGCGGACGCACTTGTGGACGAAACTGGCTGTTGTGCTGGTTTTTATTGTCATGAAATTGCCAGACCAGCCACAAATGACTGAATTCTTCAATTCCCTCAAAGGCGAGCAGGTCATTATAGGGCCCGACCATTTCAATATAGCTTTCGACCTGAACCAGATTCGGCTGACGAGGAATACCAAATTTTTCTTTATAGGGAGAACGCATATAACCAATAATCGGCAGCGTCAGTTCAGTCATCATCACTTTTTTTGATAAGCTCAATTAAATATATTCAGTTTATCGAGAATGAATTTAGATTAGAATAGCAAGCTGTTCTAATTTGATAATTTATTGAGACCTTTAATGGCTGCTTTTAACGTCGAAAAGATTACTCACGTCCACCACTGGAATGATACTTTATTCTCTTTTAAAACGACTCGTGACACTGCTTTGCGTTTTAAAAACGGTCAGTTTGTAATGATCGGCCTTGAAGTCAATGGCAAGCCGTTAATGCGCGCATATTCAATTGCAAGCGCCAACTACGAAGAAGAGTTAGAGTTTTTCTCAATTAAAGTGCCTGATGGTCCACTGACTTCGATTTTACAGAAAGTCAAAGTCGGTGATGACATTTTGGTTTCTAAAAAGCCGACAGGTACATTGGTACTTGATGACTTGAACCCAGGTAAAAATCTTTACCTTCTTTCTTCTGGTACTGGTCTTGCACCGTTCCTGTCGACTATTCGCGATCCTGAAACTTATGAGCGTTTTGAAAAAATCATCGTAGTTCACGGTACCCGTTTCATTTCAGAACTGGCTTATCAAGATTTGATCCTGAATGAAGTGCCAAATCATGAATTCTTCTCTGAACTCGGCGCGAAAGAAAAATTGGTATATTACCCAACCGTCACCCGTGAAGAATATCCAAACCAAGGTCGTGTAACCACCGCGATTGAAACCGGTGAACTGTTTGAAAAAATCGGTCTGCCACGTTTCAACCCGGAAACTGACCGTGCCATGTTATGCGGTAGCCCTGCATTCCTAGATGACGTTGCTGCGCTTCTTGATCAACACGGTCTGAAAGAATCTCCGAAAATGGGCGTTTTAGGCGATTACGTGATTGAACGTGCATTCGTTGAAAAATAAGATTTTCTAAAATAAAAAACCGGACTTAAAAGTCCGGTTTTTTATTGGAACCATCACCAAATAATTAACGATCGCGACCTTCCTGGTTTGCAGAACCTGAACAGCCTGCGCCACCTGCAATGATGAAACCCGTTTGCGCTTTACATGAACCAATCATACGGCCATGAGAGTCAAATGTAGTTACTGACGATGCACAGCCCGTCAATACAACAGTCGCTACAAGTGCAATAAGTGCTGATAATTTCATGATATTCCCCTTTATTATTTACGGTTTTAAATTAATCTGATTTTGGCTTGGTGGCGTTGGTAACAGGCCTGTATTCGCATCTGGCGTATTGTAATTCACACCTAAGGCATCGCCTGAACCACTACAATGTGCACTTGCGGTCGAAAGTAGGCCACGCGTCGCCATACATGAACCGATGATTTTTCCTGTTGCATCATAAGTCACGACTTTGGAACTACAAGCGGCTAGCCCCGATATTGCCAATATTGAAAAAATTTTAATTAAATTCACATTAACCCTCGCACGATGCAAAAAACTAAATTATTAAAATTTATGTATATTTTCTGAATTTCGCCAGAGATTCTAATTTAATTTGTTTATTTGTAAAGCTTTATTTTTCAAATATTATAAAAATGGAAATAAATAAAAAGCTGCCCTGCAGGACAGCTTTAAATATAAAAATTAGCTGGATTTATGTTTAAGTGATCTTTCTTCCAGAGACTGCTTAATCACTTGATAACCTGATGTGATGCCGAGTGTAGCGATAATTACAGCCACAATAATATCCGGCCAAAGACTGCCTGTACCAAATACACCTACGGCTGCCAAAATCACGGCAGTATTCCCGATAGCATCATTGCGACTACAGAGCCAGACCGACCGCATATTGGAGTCACCCTCACGAAAAGCATAAAGAATGGCGGCTGTAAATACATTCGCTACTAAGGCCAGAACACCAATCAGACCCATAGTTAGCGCTTCAGGCGGTATACCTTGTATAAAAGCGTAGATGACTTTTCCAATCACCACCAAGCCAAATACAGCCATGGTCAAGCCTTTAATCAGGGCAACTGTTGCGCGCCAATACAGGCTTGCCCCTAATACAGCCAAAGAAATCCCGTAATTGACGGCATCTCCAAAGAAATCTAGCGCGTCTGCCCACAAGGCCGATGAATGTGCATATGCACCACCGATCAGCTCCACTACAAATAAAGTGAAGTTCACCAGCAAGGCAATCCATAGCGCTGTTCTAAATTTGCTGTTGGGCTTGATGGGTGCCGGTTCAGGACTACAACTACAGGCCATATCATTCCCCCGATGATTTTTTATCTAAAATACGATAAATTGATTAGAAACTATGGACTAACTCCAAGGTCAAGCAGGAGGGCGATATGTCAGTTTATTTGATTTCAGAAATGGCTAAAAAAACTGGTCTAAGCACTGATACCCTACGTTTTTATGAGAAAAAAGGCTTTATTCAGCCGAATTTTCGAGCAAGTAATCAGTATCGTTATTATGGTGAAGACGCATTAAAAAGACTGCTTTTTATCAAGCGTTGCCGTGCCTTGGACATGTCATTAAAAGAGATTGAAACCCTGATTCAACTTGAACAAAATCCGGAACAGGACTGCTGTGCCGTCAACCAATTGATTGATCAGCATCTTTCGGATATTTCAAATAAAATTAAAGAATTACAAATATTTGAACGGCAACTGATCACACTGAGAGAAAGTTGCAACACCCCAACCACTATTGATCATTGCCAGATTTTAAAAACGCTTGAAAATCCTGAAAATGACTGAATATTGAAGATATTTTATGGAGGATTCCCTACTTAAAAAAGAACCTTGTTTTACATCCAAATCGCGTATTTCCGAGTGATTTACTAGGTTGAATCCAAATTCCAGATGATTAGAATAAAGCCGTACTTTTTATATGTCTTTCGATTTGATCATGAGCATTACCACCGTTACCGAACTTCTCTCACCAGCTGGCTCACTCAAAAATATGCGCTATGCTTTTGCTTATGGTGCAGATGCAGTCTATGCTGGCCAGCCACGCTATAGCCTGCGTGTTCGTAATAATGAATTTGACCATGACAATTTAGCGCTTGGCATCAAAAAAGCGCACGAAATAGGCAAAAAATTCTATGTGGTGGTCAATATCCAGCCGCATAACTCCAAACTGAAAAATTTTATTCGTGACTTGGAACCTGTGGTCGCGATGCAGCCGGATGCGCTGATCATGTCCGATCCAGGACTGATCATGCTGGTGCGTGAACATTTTCCAGAGATGGATATTCATCTCTCTGTTCAGGCCAATGCCGTGAACTGGGCAACTGTGAAATTCTGGAAAAACATGGGGCTGACCCGTGTCATTCTGTCACGTGAACTGTCGATTGAAGAAATTGCAGAAATCAAACAGCAAGTGCCCGATATGGAGATTGAGGTTTTTGTTCATGGCGCATTGTGTATGGCCTACTCTGGCCGTTGCATGCTGTCTGGCTATATGAACAAACGTGATGCCAATCAGGGTGCCTGCACCAATGCCTGCCGCTGGGAATATAAAGTTCTGGATGCCAAGGAAGATGAAACCGGTGATGTCATTCCAGTAAAAAATCTGGATTCAGGCTGCTGCTCTAAAGATGCTGATGAACAGCACATGCAGATGCAGCACCAATTCAACGAGCCAGTGCTGTTACAGCGCAACGAAGAAGACATGTTTGCCGCAGAAGAAGATGAACACGGCACTTATTTCATGAATTCTAAAGATCTACGTGCAGTCCAACATATAGAGCGCTTAACTAAAGTGGGTGTGCATTCACTGAAAATCGAAGGCCGTACCAAGTCTTATTTCTATTGCGCCCGTACTGCTCAAATTTACCGTAAAGCGATTGATGATGCGCTTGCGGGTAAACCTTTTGATCCGTCACTGATGACACAATTGGAAGGCTTAGCGAATCGTGGTTATACCGAAGGTTTTCTACGCCGCCATGTGCATAGTGAATATCAGAATTATGAACATGGTTCTTCCAGTTTTGATCATCAAATTTTCTGCGGTGAAGTACTGGAGCGCAATGGAGATTACATCAAGATCGATGTGAAAAACCGTTTTATCGTCGGTGACTCACTCGAACTGATGACGACTAAAGGCAATATCACTTTCAATTTAACCGAAATGAAAGACAAAAAAGGTAATCTGATCGAAGACGCCAAAGGTTCAGGTCATATCGTTGAGATTCCAGTTCCGGCAGATGTTGATATGCAATATGCCCTGCTGATTCGTAATCTGCCAAGCTCGACTATGGATATTTCGGCATCTTCACTGGCTTATCAAGCGAGTTAAATATGGCACTGCTGATTACCGACAAATGCATCAATTGCGATATGTGTTTACCGGAATGCCCAAATGACGCGATTTATGAGGGTGCGAAAGTTTATGAAATTGATGTGAACCGTTGTACAGAATGCGTCGGTTTTTATGAGCATCAGACCTGTGTAGATGTCTGTCCGATTGAATGCATTGTTCCACATCCGGAGTATCGGGAAACACAAGAACAATTACTGGAAAAATTTAAGGGTTTGAACTTATTTAAATCTTAAAAATGAAGCGATGGAATAAACATTGCTTTATATAAAAACAACCTTGGGGAAAGTATAAAAATAAGGGTTGAAAACAAAAACTGTGCAGAGGAAAGGAACAGCTGAAAGTGCGTGGGGACACTTTTGGCTGTTCCAATAATAAATATAAAAAAAGGAACTCGGGTGTTAGCGTCCTGAGTTCCTATAAAGCGATAATAATGTATTTATAAGATATAGCACCTCGGTTTTGGGGAACCCAGGTGCTATTTTTTTATTGTCCTGAACGGATGATGTAATCAAAAGCAGACAGTGATGCCTTGGCACCTTCACCGGTGGCAATGATGATCTGCTTGTAAGGCACTGTGGTACAGTCACCTGCTGCAAATACACCTTTCACATTGGTTTCGTTGCGGTCGTTAATCACAATCTCGCCACGGTTGGTCAGCTCAACTTGGGTTTCTTTCAGGAAGTCCGTATTTGGCAACAAACCGATTTGCACGAAGATCCCCGCCAGCTCAACCACATGCTCTTCATCCGTAGCACGGTCTTTGTATTTCAGTGCAGTCACTTGTGAACCATCACCAACCACTTCCGTAGATAAAGCATTTTTGATCACGGTGGTATTCGGCAAGCTGTTCAGTTTATCTTGCAACACCTGATCCGCACGCAGCTTGGTATCAAATTCCACCAGCGTTACATGTTCAACAATCCCTGCCAGATCAATCGCAGCTTCAACACCCGAGTTACCACCGCCAATCACGGCTACACGCTTGCCTTTGAACAGTGGGCCATCACAGTGCGGGCAGTATGCCACACCACGGGTTTTGTATTCCTGCTCACCTGGAACATTCATCTCTCTCCAGCGTGCGCCGGTCGACAGAATCACGGTTTTAGATTCCAGTTTGGCACCATTCTCTAAAGTCACTTCCACCAGACCATTGGCCGTTTCGTCTGCCCCTTTGATATCAGACACACGTTGCAGGCTCATGATGTCGACACCATATTCACGCACGTGGGCTTCCATCTCGGCTGCAAACTTCGGACCTTGAGTTTTTTGTACAGACGTGAAGTTTTCGATGTCCATGGTGTCCATGACCTGACCGCCCATGCGCTCCGCCACGATCCCGGTTTTAATGCCTTTACGCGCTGCATAGATTGCAGAGGTATTCCCAGCAGGTCCACCACCAATCACCAGAACATCAAAGGCGTCTTTGGCATTCAGCTTTTCCGCATCTTTGGCAGCGGCATTGCTATCCAGCTTGGCAATGATTTCTTCCAGTGTCATACGACCCTGACCGATATGCTGGTTGTCCTGGAACACCATCGGAACCGCCATGATTTTGCGTTCTTCTACTTCTTCCTGGAAGAAAGCCCCATCAATCATGGTCGCTGTAGTGCCTGGGTTATAGATGGCGATCAGGTTAAGTACCTGAACCACATCCGGACAGTTATGGCAGCTTAAAGAGACGAACACATCAAAGTTAGATTGAACACCCAGGCTCTTGATATTCGCCAAAACTTCATCAGAGACTTTTGGTGCATAACCTGAAGTTTGCAGCAATGCCAGAATCAGCGAAGTGAACTCATGGCCCATTGGCAAGCCTGCAAAGAATACACGTGGTTCCTCACCAGCTTTTGCAATCCCGAAACTTGGCGCACGTGCATTGGTCCCGTCAAAGCGTGCAGTGACCAGGTCAGACAGTGCAGCCACTTCGGACACCAGTTCCTGGATTTTGGCTGATTTGTCAGAGCCATCCAAAGTCGCCACCAGTTCAATCTGGCCTTCTAGGCGTTCTAATAAGGTTTTAAGTTGGGCTGAAGTATTTTGATCTAACATTGCTAACGTCTCCAAAGGAGTAAATGTTTATTTGATAACAGGATATTAAATGAATTGAATAAATAGGTAAAACAGTTTGTTTTTATTTTATTGATCGGTATTTTAGATTATTAATTCCGTTATAGACTTTATGCTGCCTTGTTTTTATTTTTGGGCTATATAGAGCAAGTTGAATAGGTTGTCTTAAAAATAGCGTTGAAATTCCATCAAAAAATGCTCCCTATTCAGGTAATGCCAGGCCAGTCAGTTAAGCAATTGACTGGCATTTTTTTTAAATTCAAGATTATATTTGATAGGTAGCAAAGTCATCCGCAACTGTTTGAGGCAGGACTACATTAAAAAATGATTGTTTTTGCGACAAATTTACTAAGGGATAGTGGCTGACGAGTTTTGCGGATGACAAATGCTTTTGGTTACTTTGGGCGAAACCAAAGTAACAAGTGATATTGCAAGTATTTGATTTAAAAAGTTAAGACTCTTTCATAAACGACTGAAAAGCTAAAGAGTCTATTTCTAAATTCCTTAACTGATCAGCATTACCCTATTCAGGAGCATTTTGGGAAATTAATGAATCCGCTGTTCGATACGCAGAGAACGACCCTTGATTGAGTTGGCCAAGAAAAACAAGATTAGGCTAAGTAGTGCCGATAAAATAGCAACACCAATAATAACCAGATTCGTGATCTGACTTAACTGATCCGCCTGTTGTACCTGCGTATTTACACTCTTGGCGACTGGTGTCATGGCTTGACCATAGACCTGTTGCTGCATGGTCCAGATTTGTTCAGGCTTGAAACCATATTGTTCAAATTTAGGATCCTGTTTTTCTGCTTCAACCAAATTTAAAACATAAGGTTTTGCGGCAGATAAATCTTGAGGCTTATGCAGCAATGCCGTTTGCGCCAGTAAATAAGACTTTACTGGTGGTGCAATCTCTGAATCGGCCAGATAACGGGCGATTTCACTGTCATTGATATTGCTGTCGTAATACACCACTTGCTGATAAGCATCATCCCGATCATTACGTAGATCATGCTGCCAGTAAGTCAATCCTGACCAGATCACGATAAAAGCAATCAGCCAACCAACAAATTTCAGCAGAAAAGACTGAAAGCGCACATAAAAGAAACGCAACTTTTTCAGTAAGCCAATCACAAAAAATGCGCCGATGAAAGAGGCAAAAATTTTAATAATCAGCCAGCCAAACCAGCTCAGCAAACTAAAAAAATAATCCGGACTATCACCAATGTTGGCCAGTGTGGCATCTACACTGACCGGTAAATGCAACTGTTGTACTTGAGTACTCAGGCCAAAAAAACCATAGACCAGTTCCTGCTGGAAAAACAGGCTCATCATTGAAGCTATAAATATGGTAGAGGTGGTCAAACCCAATAGCATCAAATTGCGTTGACGTTTCTTGAGTGCAACTACCCCCTGCTTGATGTCCTGAGGCTTAACGGTGTATTCATCTAAGGGCGGCAATCTCTACTCCTTCTTTCAGATTTTGGCCCTACCTGGTTTAGTTGGGCTTGGATCCACTGGTACTTGATTCAATCACCAAATGATTCAGATTATCCTGCAAAGCTTTCAAACGCACGGTTGCTTCTGTGCGTTTTTGTACTCCTTCTTTCTGGATCTGAATCACATCGTTTACGGTTTTAATGAGGGTGTTTTGCACATGTTCAAGCGTTTCGATGTCAATCACCGAACGCTGGTTGGCTTTAGCGGTATCGACCGAGTTCTGATGTAACAGGTCTGCATTACGGCGCAGCAGCTCATTGGTGGCATCATCAATGGTATTGGCCAGCTGTACACTGTTCTTCTGTTCGCTCAATGAAATTGCGAGACTGATCTGGTTTTTCCACGCTGGTAAAGTAATGTTTTTGATCGCATAGAACTTGTCGACCAGCATCAGGTTATTCGACTGGATAATCCGGATCATTGGCAAGGTCTGCATGGCAGATTGCTGCAATACCTGTAAATCACTGACACGTTTTTCCAGATTATTGGCCAGATGGTTCAGGTCATAAATTTTCTGGGTGGTGCTCTGATCGTGCGGCAAGGCGGTTAAAGTGGAAATTTCCTGCTGCAGCTCCTGTTCGCGTAAACGGCCTGCGGCGATATGTACCCCGAGCTGTTTATATTCATCCTGTACCCCGTCAAACATTTTATCCAGGGTATCAACACGTGCTTTCAAACCGGATTGCGAGGTTTCAATCTCTTTCACCAGTACATCTAGCTGCTCTTTAGTGGTATTGAAATGCGCATCAAAGTTATCTTTCGCACCTTTGAATTTGCTAATGATATTGCCAAAAAAACCCGAACTTTTCTTTTTATTGAGAATACTGCTGGTATTCAGCTGCTGAGCCACCTGTACCACCTGATTCAGCTTCTGTCCTGTCGCATCCAGATCTCTATTTTGCACCAGATTCAGTAATTCATCGGTATAGGTCGAAGTTTTGGTCGCAATATTTTTGCCATATTCAGCCACGCTGTTATGACTCATGTTCTGCAACTCTTTACGTGCAGCCAGCACCTCCTGAAAGTCAGCAGGCTGTAAGCCCAGTTCTTTCAGGTCCATTTGCTGGAATTTTTGTTCGACCAGTTCATTCGAGCTTTCAACAGGTAAATTTACTAAATCAGACTTGGTCATAGTTCACCTTATATTGTTATGTTTTCGAGGGTTTCTCGAGGGATTTTTTTAACGTTTTAATCAGACTCTCACGGCTATTATCAAGTTTTTCCAGATCACTTGTCGAGTGTTTCGTCTGGCTTTGTTTGACATGATATTGCCAGGCCGGAATCAAGACCTGCTGTGCTTCCTTAAAGCGATCCAGCAGGCTAAAGGAAAGCTGCTGCGAAAGCTGCATCTGGGTAATGGCGATGTCATTACTGCTTTGCAAGGTACGTAAGGTATTAATTTTCTTGGAGAGGCGTTCTGAAAAATTATCCAAGGGATGCTGGTTTTTGACGAATAGCGGATATTCAGACAGAAACTCGTCTGCTGCGACAATGTGCTTGGCCATCTGTTCGCGCAACCCCAAAAGCTGCTGAAAACGTGACTGCGATTTCTGAATTTCAATCTGCAATTTACGGCTTAAGTGATCGGCCTGATCGAGCAAACGGTCTAGCCGTTGATAATATTCCACCTGACTTGAGCCATAATCCAGATCGATGCCTAGCCATTTCTGTAGGGCATTAAATTTACGTTTTTTCAGATATTTTTTAGATTCTGCCAAAGCCTGAATCAATTGCTCAATGGTATGGCTTAACTGTTGGGTCAAGTGCGGGTCTACACCATTCAGTAGAACGGACTGTGCCTGAATCAAAGCATCTGCATAATGATTCAGCCCATATTGATTATCCAGTACAGGCACAAGCTCATTACGCTTAATCGCCAGAATTTCCTCACGATCAAGCATCATGTCAGTCAAGGCAGGTAGAGCTTCAAAGCGCGACATGGTTGAGGCGATATCCTTTAAAAAAAGTGAAACAAAGAAGTCTAGAACATCTTCGAATGTAGCAAAAAAACAGACTGCGTTGTGTATATTTATCCAGAAATTCGTTACATCACTTTAACTAAATGCATGTTTTATCTTTATTTTAATTATGATTTTGGCAAGACAATCCAATTACAGAGATAAATGGCTACGTAGCATCTTGAGAATTGTTTAACTTTAAGCATTTAGAACTTTAAAATGTATTCAATCTGATCTAAATGCTTACAACACCAGGTTTTACTTAAAATCCATATACAAAAAAGCCATATTGCTATGGCTTTCAAGGATGATCCAACGCTGGCTTAAAGATAATCCCCTTCGCTCTCCGGCTGAAACAGCACTTTTTCAATGGTCACTTTCATGGTATTACCATCCGGTTGTGGCCATTCAATGGTTTGACCTTCTGCTAAGCCCAAAATGGCTGCACCTATCGGTGCGATGACATTGACCTGCCCCTTTTCACCTTTAAATTCGTGTGGGTAAACTAGTGTCACCTCAACAGCTTCCGTAGAAGGTGCAATGGTCAACAACGCACGGGAATGCATGGTCACGATATTGCTTGCGATCGCTTGCGGCTCGACCACTTCGGCACGTGCCAATTCATCCTCTAAGCGGATCATGGTTTCGCTCAGCTTGCTCTGATTCTCCAGCATCGTTTCCAGACGATGTAAATCTTGCTCAGATAAAATAATGTTGGGTTTAGTCATCCTTATTACCTTGTTTAATGCATAAATGAAAAATTAATCAATCAACCGCCAGCAGCATTTTTAAATACAGGATTTACCCATATTCAAATGATACCGATCCATATAACGTTTAAATAAAAAGAATGATGTCATTCACGGCGCTTATATCAGCACCACCTTACAGTAACATGGGATTCACTCAAGCGCTTCATCTACCATGATCTTCAGCTCAATAACCTATTATTTTTAAAGTGTCAGGTTCTGAAAATAATTCCTGTAAATAATTTCAAGCAAAGCATGCAACGAATGCATTCATTCTTTTAAAGCATTTAAAAATACAAATAGTTGATAAAAGACTTTAAGCCAGATTGAGAAAAACTCAATATGATTTTATTGATGACTCAATCTCTTACGGCATGGAAATTGATCTATATAAGCCCGATCAAGTCTAAACATCTTTTACATCGTTATTTTTACAGCTATAAAAAAAGCTCCCGGTTGGGAGCTCCTTTCCGTTTATAAGCGATTATGCATAAACTGGGAATTTAGCACATACCGCTGCAACTTTCTCTTTCACCGCGTTGATAACAGCTTCATCGCCTTTAGCATCTAGGATGTCAGCGATCCAGCCTGCAAGTTCACGCACTTCAGCTTCGCCAAAACCGCGAGTTGTTACTGCAGGTGTACCGATACGGATACCTGAAGTGACGAACGGAGAGCGTGGATCGTTTGGTACAGAGTTTTTGTTCACAGTAATGTGAGCAGCACCTAACCAAGCGTCAGCTTCTTTACCTGTGATGTCTTGTTTGATTAAAGACAACAAGAACAAGTGGTTTTCAGTACCACCAGAAACTACGTCATAACCACGAGCGATTAATACTTCAGCCATTGCTTTCGCATTCACAACTACTTGTTGCTGATAAGCTTTGTATTCAGGTGCCATTGCTTCTTTGAAGCAGATTGCTTTCGCAGCAATCGCGTGAACCAAAGGACCACCCTGGTTGCCTGGGAATACAGCCGATTGAAGTTTCTTCTCGATTTCTTCGTTTGCTTTCGCAAGGATCAGACCTGAACGTGGACCACGAAGTGTTTTGTGAGTCGTAGTCGTAGTAACGTCAGCGATTTGCACCGGGCTTGGGTAAACGCCAGCGGCAACCAAACCTGCAACGTGAGCCATATCAACAAACAGATAAGCGCCAACTTTGTCCGCGATTTCACGGAAACGCTGCCAGTCAACGATTTGGCTGTATGCAGAGAAACCAGCAACGATCATGCGTGGCTTGTGCTCAAGCGCCAAACGCTCAACTTCTTCGTAATCGATCTCGCCAGTTACAGGATTTAAACCGTACTGAATCGCGTTATATGTTTTACCAGAGAAGCTTACTTTTGCACCGTGAGTCAAGTGACCACCGTGAGCAAGGCTCATACCCAGAACTGTATCGCCTGGGTTAAGAAGCGCTAAGTAAACTGCTGAGTTTGCTTGTGAACCAGCATGTGGCTGAACGTTAGCATAATCAGCACCAAAGAGTTCTTTAGCACGGTCAATCGCCAATTGTTCGATAACGTCTACATACTCGCAACCGCCATAGTAGCGTTTACCTGGGTAGCCTTCCGCATATTTGTTAGTAAGTTTTGAACCTTGAGCTTCCATAACTGCTGGTGAGCAGTAGTTTTCAGAAGCGATTAGCTCAATATGAGCTTCTTGACGAGCATCTTCATTCGAGATTGCTTGAGCTAATTCTGGATCAAATTCAGCGATAGAGATATTGGCAAACATTAGCGAGGTCCTATTGATTTAGGGCTTTTAAGCCGTGCTAAGATTGGCGCGTATTGTAGCATGAAGTTTTAAATTTTCGATCATGAACTTTATTCAGTTTGCAATAAAAATGGCTCATATCTAAAAAAACATGAGCCATTCAGATAAAAATAAGTTATTGAATTGGCATTAGAGATTTTACATCTGAAATAATATTAGGAATATTCAGTGCATAGACGCTACCATGATCCCATTTAGTCGCATTTGACTCATCCGTAATATAACGTACTGAAGTTTGTTTCTGATTGGCGAGTGCAACCAAAACATCTGTTGCTGCTTTCGGAACGGTACTATCTGCTGAACCCTGATAAATAATCACTGGCGTAGAAACTTTAACAAGTAAAGGCTGAGAATCTTTTTCCAAGAAGCTCTTTACGACTGGAATACTCATAAAGTTAGTTTGAGTACGAGGATATCCTTCTAAAGTTCCGTTATTTTGAGCATACTGTCCCATTGCAGCACCAAATTTATTACCCAGTACATCATAGCAATCAGTTTCCGCATTCTTAGCGATCTGGTCAGTCGGTGTTTTAAAAATCTGGCTATATTGCAGATTTGGGTTTGGATTACGTAAACCGGCAGTAATCAATGCCGTGAACGTATCTAAAGACGCCAAAGTTTCAATCTTTTTACCCAGATCGGTTTCTTGTCCAGCTTGCGTCTCACCACCTGACAAAATCAGGCTAAAATTAGAAGCAGGTGCTAAAGCTACCGTACCTTTATAGGTCATCTTAGAAGCACGTGCTGCATATTGCGCAGCGCCTAAAGCTGCCTGGCCACCTTGAGAATGCCCTACTGCAACCCATTGATTGGACGCTTGTGAACCTAAATAATTTCGTGCAGCCACAACTGCATCAGTAATAGAATAAGCTTCACTTTTCAGATTCAAGAAAGGATGAAGTTCTTTTCCACTTGGCTCTCCTAAACCTTCATAGTCAGGTGCCACTACAATATAGCCAGCTTGGAGAAACCCGCCAATCATGGCTTTAATATAATCATTCAGCGCTTTTCGACTCGGCGCACACTGATCAGCTACACCGGTAGTTCCATGTGCCCATGCCACAATTGGCCAGCCTGTAGCTGGAGGCGTTCCCTCGGGTGTGAAAACTAATGCAGTAGCTTGTGTTTCCTTACCATTAATTCCTAACATCTTATAAGTCATGATCACACTTTCGTCAGCGATCCCGGAGAAATCCGTTTGAGTATAGGCTACAGGTGTTGCCACGACTGGATTATCGATATTATTTACTGGAACAGCAGGTTTGGACTCGTAAAAACGATCATTATCACTATCATCGTTACAAGCAGTTAAGGCTACACTTAATGTGAGAAGAGCACAGGTCAATACTTGACGTTTCATCGATCTTATCCTTATCTTATTTATTATCGTCTCTAATGAGTTTTTCTGGTTTTATCTTTAACAAACGATAAAACTACATGTAATTTCCCAATTTATCTAAACAATATCAAGAAAAGAATGCGTTATTTTTTCTATTAAATTCGCGTCAGTTTATATTTATTATGAAATCAGCAAACTTAAAAATAGAGAATTTCCCCTTTTCAGAACTATACAAATAGTCGTCATACGTTAAAAAGCCTGCAATTAATACAGAAATAAAGCAATTCAATTGTCAGTTGCAAAATAATAATGTTAGATTTTACTCTCCTCTCTTTTCAGGCACATTTCCGACATGCAGGCCATTATTCTTGATACCGAAACGCATACTTTAAATGGTCAACCCATCGAAATTGCTTATGCGCCTGTCGAAATTGTAGAGCATAAAATCAGTCTGGATAAAAGCCGCCTGTTTGATCAGCTTTATTCATGTGACGAAGCCATTTCTTTTGCTGCCATGGCCGTGCATCATATTCTGGAATCGGATCTGGAAGGTCAGCCGCATTACACTACCTTTCGCCTACCTGATGAAACCGTCTACATGATCGGCCATAATATTGATTATGACGTCCGTGCCATCGAAAAATGTGGCGTAGATACTTCAAAAATCAAGGCAATTTGCACCTTGGCTTTAGCTCGTCGGGTCTGGCCAGATGCGGAAGCACACAATATTTCTGCACTGATCTATATGATCACCAAAGGCAGCGAAAGAGCGCGTGAAATGATCCGTAAAGCACATCGTGCCGATATGGATATTATTTTAACTGCCAATATTTTGATGCATATTGTGCATCATTTAAAAATCAACAGTATGCAGGAATTATTCGATGCTTCTGAAGATGCCCGAATTCCACGTACGATTAATTTTGGCAAACATCGCGGTACTGCCATCGCCGAACTTCCTACTGACTATGTGCAATGGCTATTGCGTCAGGATGAACTGGATCCTTATTTACGTAAGGCCCTTGAAAATACGGCGATCACGACATTATAGGTTTTATCAAAACAAACCTCAGTATTTTAATAAATACTTCATATTAATGTAATTTTCACAGACTATGCTCTAGCTGAATTTTAGCAACAATCTATTCAGCTATGATGCATTTTTATAAAACTCAACGTGGGATCGAGGTGCTACAGGATCGCTCCATCCCACTGACCGCACGCCAACGCCGCTTACTGGTTCTGATCGGCAGCCAGGATTTCAACTTATTAAATGATGGCTTAAAACAACAGCTTGCTCCTGCCGAACTCTTAGATCAGCTTTATGCCATGGATTTAATTATTCCAGCTGAAACGGGCGAGGTAGCCATCAGTCAAAAGCAGGCTGATGCAAGAACAGATACAAAAGTTGACCTGGCACACTCCGAGATTCACCGATCGTTGGACTCATCGATAGCAGCAGCTTCTGCGACAAAAGAACTCCATCCTGAGATGGAATCCATTAAAGTAGCGCAGGACATTCCATCTGCTGAAACGGATTCAAGCCATGCAAAAAAGCTGCCTGAACTGCAACCTATGTCTTTTGAAGACCTTAAATATATGATGATGGAAAGCTTACAAAAATATTGTGGCTTGATGGCCAAGCAGCAAATTCATCAGATTTTACAAGCGCCGGATACGCGCAGTTTAAAACTGTGCCAAATGCAATGGATTACGTCCCTTCAGGAAAGCCGTATTGCTCCCCAAGAATTGAATCACATTCTGAAGCAGATCAATTTTGCTTTAGACCAATTGCAGCAAAATGAAGCGCCTGAATAAGAATATCTTAGTCTTTTAAACTCTTAAATAAGCGAGTTTAACAATGAGGCAGCTTTAATTATTTAAGATAACTAATTGGTTATTTGATATATTTATATTTAAGCAAAATTTAAAGCTCGAAATATCCGACTTAAGCGTGATAGAAAAAGAATTATAATCCCGCCATATAGTGAGCATAGACATCCGATTGGATCATGTATATGTCACATTATTTAGAATTCGATGCGTTCGATAATCCCATGCAACTGAGTAAAGTTGGCAATTGGGTAATTACCTTTTTAAGTCCGGTTGAAGAACTGCAATTTGTGCAACTGGCGATCACCTATGTACTTCCCCGCCAGATCAGTGACAGCTTGCAACCGCGCCGTGTGTTGATTCAAAAAAGTCCCATTGAGCATCATTGGCTGATCCAGGCCATTGAATGTTTTGACAGCACGACTCGTCAGGAAATTTCTTTAAGCCCTGAGCATACAATCGCACAGCAAACTTTAGTGCAGATTCTAAAAGATTTTGAAAAATATGATGTGAATCTGCAGCTTAAACAGATTTAAATATTTGCTCACTCCAGCGAGCTTTTTTATTGTTATGGGATATTTCTTCGGCCAATTAAAGCCCATTATCACGTTGTCTTCTCTTAGATATTGAATCAGAAGCTGATTATAGCTGCATACAGTAGTATCCAAGCTAGCAAACACCAAAGTATAAAAAACTCACCTAAATGGTGAGTTTTTTATCTGCTGAATCGGTGATTTCGGATAAATAAGTTCAATTTTTTTCTACCTATCTGAAGTTCACTGATTAAATTATTCGATAACGCGATAAATATTTGAAGATTGTTGGCTTTCAAACAACAACTCAATACTCGGCAGAATGGTTTCACCATCCACCACGATGTGTTCAATTTTTTTGACCAACTCAGCTGCATGATGAATGTTGTGCTCTGCAAAGGAACGCAGCATCGCTTTCGCTTCAGTCACTTGGCTAAATTGATCTTTCACTTTGATATCAATCATCTTTGACATTTTTCCTTCCTCTCTCATTATCCAATTTGCAGTTTTTTATACCATAATTAGCCAAGCGATTAATCTTCAAGATGTTAGCGAATTTGGCAATGTAAACTTTTTTATCTGAATGGATTATAAGAAAAAAAATATTAAACTGAATGAATTGTGCAGACATTAAAAAAGCTCGCATTTCTGCGAGCTCTGTGTTGGATGGCTAGTGCTAGATTTATTGTCTGGTGATGAACATCAAACTCAACTAACTGTCATTGATCCGTCCAACTTATCGGTAGCGTCTTATTGATTTTACGACCTACCATGAGTTGAATATAACAGTATTTTTTTAGCCGACAATACTCTTTTACACTTCTAAAAGAAGACTTATACAAGATTTTAATTGTCATTTTTTTAAAGCAGATTAGAATATTTCTGGCTTGTTATCCGAAGACTTCTGCATTCATATCGTCTTTATCTAATTTATTGATTTCTAGAAAAATACCTTATTAAGCATACAACTTCCCGTTGCATAGACGGCTCAATACTCTCGTTCATAATCTCAATAAGCGCTTTAAAATTTAAGTTGGAATATGATTTTTTATAAATAAAAAATACTTCCGGAAAAGGACGCAATATTCAAAGAAACTGCTGTCATGAATCGATACGACTAATTTTAAAATGATTATTTTTCAAAAAATGGCGACAATTTAACCTCCCATCAATGTCAATTAACTATATTTTTGTCTGATTATTTAATAACTTACATGAGGAAATCAAAATTATTCAATTGATTTTTTGAACGTTAAATACCATATTTTTATTTGCAGCATAGTCAAATATTCAGAACCTTACTCAGCTTTTCAAATCCACCCTATTTACAGCCAAGCAATCTATAAATTCTAAATTTGATCGAAATAAAAACTCCCACTTAATGGAAATTTAATTTTATATCAACCTTAAACATTGAATATAAATGCAATACAATGCTCATAAATACATCGAGGTATATCTAATTTTTTATGTCAGCTAATAATTTTAGGAAACACCTTGATCTCAATTTAAGGCAGTTAATACTTTTATTGGCTATTTTTAGTGTGTCTAGCCTTTTTATTAGATCTCTTGCGAAAGTTAATTTAAGAGCATCCAATTCACCATTCCAGCAATTAAATTCATTCTTAGACCAAATCGTTTCCGTCTATTTCTATAGCGTTCTGTTAATATCCGAAAATGTTTAAGTTTGCCGTTGATATGTTCAATGGCTGTCCTACGCCGACTGATTTCTTGGTTGATCTTTTTTGCTATTTTGGGTAATGATAAATTCTTAGGTTTCTTGATTGGAATGAGTAACTTACTCTTAATCTGATGAAATCCTTTATAGGCTAAATCTGCCATGATACAAGGATAAATAATCATCTCCTTCAAATACTTACGCGCAATCGTCAGATCATGTTTTCTGCCACTTTCGACCTGTATACTTACAATTTTCTTTAGTCTTGGGTTAAAAATGACCTGTGTTTTTAGCGTATGTTTCTTCTTTTTACCACTATAGAATTTTCTTTGTTTTTTTGGGATGCTCAATCTGTGACTCAGTGACATCAACGATCACATAATCCCCCTCACTAAACTTTTGATTCCTTTTAGGCAATGCGAAAATCCGTGATTGAATCAGAGCATTTTCAACTTTTTGAATAGTACGATTCACATTGCTTTCAGCTAGGTTATAGTCAGCGGATAACTCAATTTGAGTTCTATAACAGCGTAAGTAATTTAAAGTTAACAACAATTGATCCTCTAAACACAACGAATGAGGTCTTCCAGATTTTTTCTTGGCAAGTTCAGCGTGTTGTAACACCGATACCATTTTTAAGAATAATGGACGAGGAACTCCAACGAGTCGTTTAAATTCCCCATCATTAAATCTAGTTAAATTTTCATATTTCATGGGGCTAGTATAAACAATTTTTTACTTTCGCAAGAGATCTATTATTTCTCTCATTATTAGCTATCAGATCGTAAAAAATCAGTTAATCGACAATTCTCTTGCCTTAAACTCTGATCATGCACATAAAATTGCATTAAGCACAGACAACCATTTTAGAAATATGCTTCTTGAGCTGGACTATAGTGCCAAGATATTAGGTCAAGACTTTAATAACAATGAGCTAAGAGAAGCCGAGGTCAATAAATTAAAATATCAGTCTGAACACTATAACAGTGTTGTGATCAGTGACACCCAAGGCAGACTGATAAACTTTTCCCCTAATATTCTGCATATTGATAAAAGCAAAATACAACATACTCAAGGGATTATTGACTCTCTTCATAAAAAATCGACTTATATATCTTCGCCCTATTTTTCTGTGCAAAAAAATATGATTGTGTTTATTTCTCAACCTATTTTTGACAAGTCAAATCACTATCAGGGCTTCATCGGTTCAGCGATTTATTTAAAAGAAAAAAATGTAATTAATCAGCTTCTAACCACTTATAAAAATTATAAGAATAGTTATATGTATGTGATTAACAATGAAAATAAAATTATTTTCCATCCCGATCGTGAAAGAATCGGTCAATTGGCCAGCAATAATACTGGTCTGGAATATATGCATGCGCATAAAAATGGTCAAATTCGTTTAATCAATAGCCAGGGCACTGATAATCTGGCGGGTTTTTCTCATATTCCGACTTCAAACTGGATCGTGGTTTCCCAACAACCCACCCATGATTTACTTAAACAGGCAAATTCTATCCTTTATAAATTAGCCGCAGGATTCTTTTTATTTTATCTGCTTGTTTTTTATATTGTATGGCGACTGTCTGACTCTATCTCGGCCCCGTTGAATCAACTGGCAGATATGGCGAGTCTGCTAAATCAGGCAGAAATCGGTTCAAAAATTAAGAATATCCAGCCTTGGTACTATGAGGTCACAAAATTCAAGTTAGCCCTACTGCTCAGTGTTCGCAAATTTTCACAACAAATGAGCAAGATGGATCATCATATTAATACGGATCCTTTAACCGGCTTGATGAATCGTCGTGGTTTAAATTACGTCATGATTCAAAACATGAAAATGAACATCCCGTTTTCAGTACTTCTGATGGATGTGGATCACTTTAAAAACGTGAATGACAATTATGGTCATGATCAAGGTGATGTTGTCTTAAAACATATTGCCAAGACGATGCAGCAAAAATTTCGTAAAGATGATATTTGCTGCCGTTATGGCGGTGAAGAATTTATCATTATTATACCGAACAGCAATCTCACTGAAGTGTATGAAAGTGCGGAAAGGTTCAGAAAAGAGATTGCAGGTAAAGAGATTCAGAATATAGGTCACATTAGCATTTCGATTGGGATTGCTTCTTGGCCAGACAGTTCTAAAAATATTCTAGACGTTTTGAAAATTGCCGATAACAATCTTTATCGGGCGAAAGATGATGGCCGCAACTGTGTGCGTTGCTAATTTGATTTATTTTTCAGTTTTATAGCTTAAATAAATGGTGCGCTCAGCGTGCATACGAATTGCATTTTAAGCTATTGTTTTGACTAACTTTATATTTTGCTTTTAAAATATGTACCACTAAATGTACTACTAAAATAAAAAGTGCTTCGGGTTCTAGTCCCTTTTATCAATATATTACACCAGTAAAGCTCAGGAAATACGCATCATTTTTCTGTTATCTCTACCATGTCAACGTAGTATCTTTTCAAGCAAAACAATAGCTTATTTTAATATGGGACAATCTTGGTCTAAACGTGACTTTATCCACAAGTCTTCAAATCCTTGTGTAAGTAGATTATATCATCTATTTTGATTGAAATAGAGGGGAAAATATAATGGAACAACCGCACATTTACTGTGATAGAAAAATTCTTAAGTGCTCTGTATGTAGAGCGTGGGATGACTATAGTTTTAATGATACCCAGCACTTTTCTATTGTTGCTGCTGCGGAAGGCAAACAAACTCGTGGGCTCTACTCTATTGAGAGTATTAAGTGCAAAGAATGCAATAAGGTGGCTAAGAACAATCAGGATCCCTATTTTTATTATTGAGGGATTTACATGAAAACATGGACCTACTTTTACATAGAGCACACGATAAAGAATGGAGAGATTTTTAGGAAGGAATCTGGGTGGGGTTTGGGCTTAAAAGGTGGAAATAATGTCTTTAAATAATAAGATGAGTAATACTTTTAGGCTTAACATAATTACTTATTATTTAAGATATATATATTTAGGTGGTAGCGAAATGAGTAAAGGACCAAAAATTTATGGAAACACCTTCCTAAATTGTGGCACTGGGATACAAACCAGGGGGTTAATTGATGGGCAAATATATGGAAATAGGATGAACAATGTGGATGTTGGCATTGATATTGATGAAGTTTTTGAGGGCGAAATAGCTCATAATCATATACAAAATGCGAAAAAAGAAGCTATTCGGGTAAGCCAGTACAGCCCTTATGATTATTTTGGCATACCAAAAAATGTTGATTTAAATGAATTACGAAATTTATTTGAGAAATTAGATACTAGTCCGGCTGAGAAGCGTGTAGAGATACTGGAAGAAAGTGCACTTTCTAAAATAGATCAATTTACATCTATTACTGAAAGGGTTGTTAATTTTTCAAAGGAATATGGCCCTATTCTTTTAGCTACTTTTGGACCATATTTTAATAATATGGGGCTATCATAACTCAACTTAAACCACCCCAACACATATCCCCACACTCACATTCGTCGTAATCGAATGAGCTGTGCAACAATAATTATTTATTAAAGTAAAAAAACAAAGCCCTCATTAGAGGGCATTTATTTATTTTAAGAATAAAGTCCTTTCTGCAGCTCGGCGATTCACCAGACCTTGCATGCGTTTGCCGCCAGCATTGACCCAAACATTAAATTGATTGGCAGCAGCATTATAATTACCTTCATTCAATCGTTTGACTAAGGTGGAATTTTTGAATGCAGTTGATCCAATGTTGTAGGCTAGCGAAACTAGGGCATCAAACTGATTCTGATTGAGTGGAACTTTGACCGTATTATTTACAGTCTGCTCAAATGATTTCAGATCGTTCTGCATATAAGCTTTGGCTTGATCCAGTGTGCAGGTATCCCCTTTTTTGACACGAATACCATTTGGGTATTTTATGGTGCCGAAACCAATAGTCCATACACCTACGCCATCATCATAGGCTTTCAGTCGCAGACCTTCAAAATTGCAGATCAAATCGACTCCACTTGGACTCACATGCATTTCATCTATGGCGGTACCCAGCACGTCGTTCAAGTCATCATAGGCAGTTGCAATTAACTTATCTGCAGCATCAACCTGCTTTTGGGTGAGTTTGCCACCACTGATCTTTCGTAAGAAATCAAAAATGTGTTTCATTATGGACCACCCTTAACTTTAGGCTGCGCAATCTTACGGCCAATGTACGCCAATGCAGGCAATACAACTGAAAGCAAAATAGCATGGTATTCAGTAGGGATAAGCTGTGTATTAATGCCCTCTTGAATTAAAACAGGAAGAACACCCAATAAAAAAGCTCCGATAACTGGGAGCTTTACAGATAAATATTTCCAGACATTTTCGGGGATGAATTTCATTTTTCCTCTCTCATATTTCGTTCATAAAGTTTATTGCGGATTTCTTCAACCGTTCTTAAGAGTTGGTCAGATTGCTTTTCAAGTACTTGAATGCTTTGGGTGTTGGTCATGGTCTGAGTATTTACCGTGTCCGTTTTGTTGGTCTGGGTGTTCCAGGCAACCACAAATAGGCCAGCTAAAAAAATGCCACCAAAGCGCACAAGATTAGTGATGCTATCGATCTTGGTTTTACTTTCATGCAGCACCCTGATCTGCATATCCATTTCTTTAAACTTCGGATCAATCTCATTTCGGACTTGCTTGATCTCACTTTTAAAGTTTGACTTTGCTCGATCCAGATCGTCTTGCAAATTATCCCGAGTCTGAGTTAAGTCATTCCGGGTCTGCTGATGCTCTTTATTTAATTGCTCTAACTGCATATTCATGCGGTCAAGCTTTTGGGGCATTTCAGCTAACTTATCCATACTTTTTCCAAGATCGTTAATCTTGTCTGATATGGCAAGAAGTTGCCCTGCTGTCGCTACTGGTGGATCAGTTGTGTAGTCATTAGACATTGTGCCCCCTAAATTTTGGTAATAAAAAAGCACCCGAAGGTGCTATAAATTAATTGCTTCGACCTGATCTTTGGTTTCAGCCTCAAAGATTAGTTGTCTTGTAATGCGCCCTCTTTCGTGAACGCTTGCAATGTGGGCTTGCAATGCTGCATAGAGTTGTTGCAACTGTGATGCACTTAACTCGACTGTTGTGTTGTCAGCCAGCGTCCAAATTTGATCTACGCCTGCAACCGCTGCACCCATAATCCGACCTTGAGAAACCTGATCTGAATCATAAGTATTGCCCTTAAATTCAAAACCACCAAATTCAAGTTGATCGCGCCCAGATTTAATCTCAGCCCATTTCTGGGCCTTGATTTCGTCTAGGGTGCGCGGATCAATCCACTTCTCTAGGGCATAATTAAATTTATGATTTGGGGATGGTGCCTCCCCAATAGAAATAAACCTTTTACCGTCCCAGTAGTCCCTCTCGCTTACAGGCGCCACGCCATCCACATACATAGCACCTTTAGGGGTATTTAAATCAACCAATTCTTTATCGCCATTTAAAGTAGTTAAGACCTCCCCCCATTTACCTATAATAACCCTAATCATTTTTTAACCTCCATTAAAGAAATTGAACATTCATACCCATACCAATACTCCCCTTTATAAGGAGTTACTTGTCCATTAGGGCCAAACAACTTAACTGTATACGTATGCACCCCTTCCGGTGGGTGGTCTACAACAGGAGGTAAGCTAGAGTTGTAATGAACCCAACTTCTATAGTTTGTTACTGCGTATAAATGAAAAGGCATATTCTCATTTTTGTATATAAGGGTGTTGCCTCTATATAACTCAACACGCCATACATGTGCTCCTTCGTTAAGAGCTGGTGCTGTACCGTACTTAATTCCGATATCAACACGAACCTTACCCCCTTTGGTGGATATGGAGAGTGATTCTGAGTTATTTGCTGACACAGAAACAGTTACAGCGTTGTCTGCAATCTTTAGGGTATCTACTTGAAGATCACCAATCTTCGCATTAGTAATCGCAGCGTTATCGATTTTTGCAGTAGTCACTGCTAAAGCATCAATTTTTGCAGTAGTGATTGCAGCGTTATCAATCTTCGCTGTCTTAACTGCCAAATCTTCAATATGCGAAGTTTTGACAGATTGATAATCCATAAACGCAGTTTTCAAGTAAGCACCGACAGGGAAAACTGTGCCTGTGTTCGGGTCGGTGTAAGGTGTGCTGCGGAAAATGAATGGGTAATAACCTGTGCTATCACCAGAACCAATCGCGAAAGAATCAAAGTTCAGAATGAAATTAGACTCTTTACCATCGTTAGCGCCACCCCATCCAGCGACCTTCCCATTCACATCGATCTTGATGTACTTCTGCGCATAAAGACCGTTTACTGATTGGCTGACCTCTCGAACTGTGGCTGTATTACCATTCGTCTGGGTTTGAACTTGAGAAACACGCTCAGCAATAGCCTGATCACCAAGAATCTGAGCAGAATATAAATCCCACGCAGTGGCCTCGGTTAATGTGCTATCGACAGTCCACAAACCATCGGCAGTTAATGGATTTACTCGAGCGTAAACACCATTGAGTTTTGTGGTATTCGCGCTGATCTTCCCTTCATGTTCAGCCACTTTGGCATCGGTTTGAGACAATGCGCCAGTGCTGGCCTTATTACCCAACTCCAGAGTAATCGCATCAAGTCGTGTTGCATTGGCACCTGATTGAGTTGCAGCAACATTCGCAGTAGATAAAGCAGTTGCAGCAGTTTGATTTGCTGTATCTGCTGTATCGGCTGCCTGATTTGCAATTGCACTGGCCTGACTAGCTAAACTTGCTGCTGATCCAGCCTGAGTCGTTGCAGTCTCAGCCTTGTTTAATGCAGTGGCTGCATTGGTTTTTGCAGCACTTGCGTCACTCGCTGCTGTAGTTACACGACTATCCAGCGCTTGAACAGCCTGCGTATTTGCAGATGTTGCTGTGACTGCTGTACTCACCTGCTGTTGAACATTGGCAAGCGCCTGATCATTGCTACTCTTGTAGTTGTTCAAGGCGTTTAAATTGGCAGTATCACCACTTTGACGATCTTCAATCTCCTGAGTTAGACCATCATTCAAGTCCTGTACTGCTGAAATCCGTTGCTGGGTCTCCTGATTTAAAGCTGTATTCAGCTGGTCTGCCTGAGTCTGTACTGCTGTGATATTGTCAATCAAATTGCCAATATCACCATCAAGACCAGCAATCGTGTCGATCTTATCAATCTTGGTTTGTAGGTCCTGATGTAGCTGAGTTTCGGTGATTTTTCCCGACAAAATATCAAGCACAGCAGAAGCATCAGCCGATGTTGTTGCACTTACACGTGCAGACCACGGGCCGATATTCCCGATTCGATCAATCAAGCGCCCACGGAACCAGCGGGTCAGATTTGGCTGCATGCCTTGAAGTTCATGTGTGTCTGTTGGGTAGGCAAATAAACCAAGCTGCGCAGCATTGGCACCGTTGGCTGTGCTAGAAATCTCAATTTCCGTATACGCAGTATCAAGCGCACCAACCGCAGGGAAAGACCAGTTCAGGCGATAACCGAACAGAATGCCGGTGGCTGATAGATTTGCCAAAGCAGGCGGCAAGCCTTGTTTTCCGGTCAGCGCAGTCAGAATTGAGTATGTTGGCAGGGATGCAATATCAAAGGCTGAAATTGCTGTCACACGCGCTTCGTAATTACCCGCATAAATGCCCTGAACTTCAGCTGAGTTGTTTCCGGTAATCGGCAACTTAATCCAGGTGCCATCATCCTTTCGCCATTCCACCTGGTACTTGGTTGCACCTTGTGCCTGTGGCCATGAGATAACCATGGTTTCCACTGCAAGACCTTGTTGCACCATAGTTTCAGAAGTGATTGATACAGACTCGACTGGTGCCTGAACAGTTGGATTAATGATTGAAATTGGGCGCTCATCAATGAATGCGCCAAAATCGATTGCATCGTATTTGGCTGATTCATATTGAAGGCCGGTAATTGAAAACTGATGTTTCTCATCCTGAGTGATACTCATGACGCGGAACTTCATGGTTTTTAAATCTTGCGCATCAACGACCCAGACATTTTCCGCTGCAACAGAGTCAAACGCCACTGTAACTGTGATATTGCGACCACTTACGGACGATACGATTCGAGCTTGTGCTTTTCCGTTTTCACCGTTTACAACCAGTCGATCACCCGCACGGCATACCACATCGTCACGATCTAAAGTGATAATTTTACGGTCGGCACTCACAGCAGAAATACGACCACCATTGGCACGACCTGCAAACAGTTCATCTGCGATTTCAATCACGCGGCCCGGCTGTGGAATATAACCATCCAAACCAACTTTAAAAGATACAGTCCGGGTTTCTAATTGTTCAGACTTTAACGCCCAAAGACCTGCACGCTGTGCCTGACCCTCACTCGTACAACCCCAAGCATCAATTTCAGCAATACGCACACCGAGCTTTGCAATAGCTGCTTCATCACGTACATAGACATATTCGGTCTTGTAGTGATTTGCAGGATTATCCCAAGCCACTTTTGCAACGGTATGTCGATCACGCGCACGGGTGCCTGAATACTCAAACAAACCATCAATGACGTTGGCGCGTGTGTAAGTAAAATAAGTGTCCTGTGGAATATCGGCATCACAGACAATTGAATTGCCATCCCAATATGAAATCGCACGGAATACACCGGCCAACTTGCTTAAAATTGTATAAGCATCTTCGGTTGATTGCAGATACACGTTGCAGGTAAAACGCGGCTCCTGACCGCCTTTGCCGTCATCTACAAGCTGATCACAATATTGCGCCAAGCGATACAAAGACCACTTGTCCAGCATTGCAGACGTTAATCGATCACCCAGAGCATAGCGTTTTGCGGTGCAGATATCGTAATAAATCCATGCCGGGTTATTGGTATAGGCGCGTTTAAATGTACCATCCCACATGCCAGTATAAGTTCGCGTAACAGGATCATAGTTTGATGGAACCTGAAGCTTGATGCCTTTTAAATCAATTGCGACTTTTGCGACGTTTGAGAATGTTTCTGCATCATATTGCAGACCAAGCATTGCGGTGTTTGGGTAACTGAGTTTTAGATCAATGACCTCAGTCAGCGCATCCACATACATCTTGTCACTGATATATTCTGATGTTGAGTTCGGTGTGATTCTGCGGACACGGATCGTCCAGCCGGTATCAGCCTTTGGTAAATCAATCCGGTGTGAGCGCTCATAGTTTGCGGAAGTTTTATCAGCGATTTGAGTATTTAAAACCTCAGTCCATGTGCCGCCATCCGTTTGTAGATCAATCGCATATTGAATGACGATACCCTTTACATCGCCATTATCAGCATTCTGCTGACGCAATGGCCCCCACTTAAAGCGCAAACGGATTGCATCCAGATCAGTATTGGTAAGTGAGCGAACCCAAGGTGAATCAGACTTTAATTCAACATTGATTGCAGTTTCAGAGGAGATATCTGGAAATCCTTCGATATGAGTCTGGTCATTCGTGCCGTGACGGAAGTCAGCCTGAACATCTTCAAGGTTCCAGCCACCCGTTGGGTTTTGTAGTGGAGTTTCTTCTAGATAAACCGATTGCAGACCATTGGCTAGACCCTCGACCTCACCTTCAGACAAGCCATAAAGAATCTTGATATAGGTTTTGGATTGTGCTGAATCGGGTGCAATCACTGGTTGTCTTGATTTGCCTTGCCCTGCTTTTGCGCCTTTAATTACTGCGTTCATACTTATCCTTAGACAATAAAAAAGGCGCTCTATGCGCCTGTATATTCCTATTATTTACATTAGATCTTCAGGATATTGTCCAGCACTTGCGATAAAGCCACCGACTTCACGCTGACCATAAAGCACTGGTGCTGGATTGCCTTGCGCAACCGTGGTGACTGCACCACCAAAGCCTTTATTGGCCTTGTTGCCATCTTGGTTTTGATCCTGATTTTCAATCTTGGGCATTAGCATCATGGCAATACCACCAACCATCATGCCCACACCTGCACCAATCAATGCCATACCAATAGGCGCACCAACACCAGTAAAAACCATGACAGCCCCAACCACTACCAGCACAGCACCGATAATGGTTTGAACTGCACCGCCCGCGCCCTTTACTTTCGGAACAACCTTAATCACCTTGGCACTGGTGCTCATGTCGAGTTCGGTTTCAGAAATATTTTGCTTATCCTGAAAAACGGCAAACTCCAAGCCTTGCTCATGTGCATGCAGCATGAAATGCTCAAAGCCAGGGATTTGCACACATAAAGCCCGCATGGCTTCGCGTGTGCTTTCAACTTCGAGCCGAAATTCTTTGCCGAAACGCTTGGCTAGAATGCCGTACAACTTAATTGTTTTGAGCATATCGAACCACCTTTACTACTCGTTCCTGCCACTGTGGACCAAAGATTTCACGCACAGATTTACGGCCATAAGGATGATGTAAGATTAAAGCCGAACCGATGCATGGCTCGGTCTGCTCAGATTTGAGCATGCCATTGTCACCCAACCAAATTGCCGCATGATTGACATGCTCGGTGCGTCCGACTCGACATAACAAGACATCACCATATTCAGGCTGATCCACTTCAACAAAGCCTTCTTTCTCAAAGTTATCAAGATAAAGCGAAGGGCTGTCCTTAGACTCCCACCATAAATCTTGACGCTCATAATTAGGAATGCTGATGCCAAACTCGCGCTGATAAAAATCACGGACAATGGTAAAGCAATCCTGAATGCCGTGAATATAATTACGACCGACTAAAGGTGCACGATAGCCACAAGGCTCATACACCTGAAACTCAAGATCAGGATAGGCGCAAATTATCCAAGGTTTTTCATGCAATTCAATCTGGATTAAATCGATCTCAGATGCACGCGCAGAAGCATTTGGGTGTGAATGCACATAGGCTTGAATCTCACCCAGATCTTCAGCTTTGGCTAAATCCTCGTGATGAATTTCAAACTGGCTTTTATCTTCGGATGCGTTGCGGCATGGAATATATTCTTTATTCACAATCACACCGCAGCATTCATCTGGATATACTTCAGCAGCATGCGCCTGTATTGCTTTTTTAAGTTTTGCGGTTAGTTTCATCACATTAAACTCGATGCTGGAAAGCCACCAAAGCGGATTTCATTATTACGAATACGGCACGAAGACAGTCGGCCAGAGCAGCGATCTAATGCAGGGTTATCCGTTGGCTCGTCTTTTTCAGTAAACATTGCCGCGCCTGTGTACTGACATTCTTCGCCACGATAATTGCCCATCGCGCACCAGTGGCAGTAATTAGAAATCTGCCGGACCGGTATTTTCAGGCCTTCAAAGTCAATCGGGTTTGATAGCTCAAAAGTAACGGCCTGTGCATTTTCGGAAGTCTTTTGCTCGATATACCAGAGCTGCTCTTTTGCTTCGTTTGATGCAGTCGAATTACCATTGCTAAAATTTTCAGCGTCAAGATACTTGGCGAGTGTGGTAATGACTTTGAGCTTTGCGCCTGCGAAGTCACCAAACTGTAAGCAGTACGCAGACACAGCGCCTTGAATGCCGCCAGTGTTGTTTGCCATACTGAATGTCGGAGCTGAAGCTTTACCATCTGAGCGCATTTCTAGACCAGACACTTCAAGCGCCATTGGTTCAAAAGTTTCACCTTGCCAGATGATGTTTCGATACCATGTCTTTTTGGTATCACTAACTTCCCAAGGCTTCACTCCGATGCTTGTATCGTCAGCAGTCCAGAATCCATCCGTTGTTGAAAGAATGCGCTCCCAATCTTCATAAGAAATATGGCCATGAAAACGCAAAATGCCTGCACCTAAAGCGCGGGCATCCAGTTCAAACAATGTAATCAGACCGTCAATATACAGCTTTTGAAAATCACTGTTCAGGGTCATGGTAGGACTCCATCACCGTAGCAACTGCTTGGGCTAAACCTGTAGGTTGAAACTCTGGTGGTGTAATTGATTCAGGCTGCGGAAGTTCTTGCAAACGCAAGTCAATCCAGCGGCCTTCTGTAATATCCACCGGATTATCAAGATCAGCGACAATAGAGACTGTTTCAAAATCAAACTTTTTCTTATAAGTTTTTACTGAAATATCGCCATTTTCTAATGCTGTGTAAATCACTGAAAACAGCACATTACCGTTTGCATCTTTTGGAGTTTCAATATACCAACCCTCTTGCGCGAAACCTGATGAGCCTTTGATTAAGTAGTCACCAACACTCAATTTTTCAAACACAATTTCTTGCAATTGCGCTTCATCGTTGAGTTCGATTTTATCTGCAAATAGTTTAACGATGGGAGACGCTGCTTTAATGAAGCCGTTGCCATCCACCATAGTGTTTAAACCAGTTCTTACAGCGTAGCTAGTATTTGTGCTTACTTTGTATAGTGAGACACTATCATTTACTAAATTAATGTATAAATCTTTGTTTGGCGACATTATAAAAGTGTTATACGTACCTTGTTGGAAAAACCGATCCAAGCCGAGATTTATCCTTGCCTGCGCTGCCGTTTCTGCTCCAGTCCCACCATCCGCAATATTAAGCGCACGGGAAAACCCAGGAACATTTCCCTCATACACCCCCCAACCCGTATCTGAAATAACAATTGCAGCATCTACATTTGGCGCACCAACTGCCGTATTTAATCCAGGATTCTGTGAAAATTTATCAAGACCTAAATGTGTTTTTAGGTTAGCGGGTTGAAAGTTCTGATTTATTTTAGTGAAGGCCGCATAAGCCGGATCACCACCGCCCGCACCCGGTGTGCCAATTACAATATTTTGAATCGCCATAATTTACGCCCACAAAAAAGCCCTCGATTGAGGGCATAAAATTGATTGAAGTTAAGGTTTAAAGTCTTGGGTGAATGTAGTGGAGATGGACCACATACCACCGCCTAAACTGATCGGCATATAATCCCCTGCCACCACCCGCACCTCACCATCTAAAGGCGAATCCCAAAGGAAAGAATCAGATCCCTTGTGCGCATCAAAAAAGGCCTTGATCTCTTGTATCAAAGCCTTCTTGCCAGTCCTTTTGTATGCCCATGTGCCTGACCGATTGTTAATCCCCACACTTGTTCGCTGTGTATATCCATCTCCAAAACTAGACTGAAGCACTTTAAAGCTTGAGGTTTGGGAGTTGCCATCTAGGTCATTGCACCAGGTGAATTTTTCGTTGCTCATTTAGATAACAGGCCTCCTTGGCGTTGTTCTTGGCGAATGATAGTGCGGACAGCATTACCAATCATTTGGCCGAGTTGCTTTTGATCCGACTGGTTAGATTGTGTTGTTACGCCCGAGTCGGTGACATGCACATTAATTTCTACGTTGCCACCACCATTCTTCTGATTAGCAATCATGCCTTTCAAGTCAGCATTGGTCCGACTATCAACAACACGTTCACCTTTATCCAAAAGCCATGTGCCTTCTTTCGGGATATTGTCGATGCCGTCGTGGGCCATGCCTGCGATGGTTTGACCGGCGATTAGGCCGACTGATGCATAGCCCATACCGCGAACCAAAGTAGATGCTGGAATACCCAGAATTGGGCCAAGCTCTAGCGCTCTTGTTGCAGCCAACTCTGTGCTAATAATAGCCTGACCAATCGCAATTGCTTGCTGCATTAAGAACATGGCCTTATAAGCACCTGATTGCTCTCCCGCACTGTCCTTGACCATTTGAGTCATAGATCCCCAAACAGTTCCGGCTTGCGAGAGAAGCATTCCGTAGACCTCTAGCTTGTCCTCATAATTTTGGACTTCTAAATCCTTTACTCTTTCATGATAATCAACATCAATGGCAGCCATACCATCACGATACTCTTGGTGTGCCTCTAACAATGCCGCATAACGCTCATCGTCAGTCGAATAAGCATCACTTGTCATGATGTCCTGCTCAACACCTACACGCTGATTTTTAAGACCAGCCTGAGCATTAGATCGGTCATTCTCCAAAGACCATTTTGCATAATCTTGCGGTGACATGGTTGCTTGAGCAAAGATTTCATCAACACCATACGAAAGGCCTTTAATGCTTTCTCGCATGGTTTGTTGTACGTTTTGAGCATGGAAATGAGCTTTTTGAAGTTCGATAGCATATTGCTCATCAAGCGCCTTGAGTTTTAATTGCTTAAGCTCATCATTATATTTGCCAGACTCATTTACAATAATTCGCTGAGTCTCATAAAAATAATCAAGCTTCTGCTCTTCAGACCACTTAAAGGTATTAATCTCCTCAGTGATCTGGCGAAGATACATCTCCTCCTCATATTCATAGCGGGCTTTTGCTTTAGCTATGTATTCAGATTCTTGTGACCCAAAATTAGCTTTTTGGATTTCCTCAAGTTCGCGCTTAAGATCAACAGCGAATTTTGCAAAGTCATCCATGTAATCGTAGGAAATTGAATCACGCGCTCGGGCTTGCTCTTCAAGTAGCCTGTTTAATTCTTGCTGAGCCTTATTGTTTTCCTTGGTGGCTTTGGCTGCTTCGTTTTGTTTTTTAATCCACTCATCCGAGCCTTTTGTTACACCAGCCTGACTGTTTTGGATTTTTGCCATAGCAGAAACGGACTGATTAACAGCATCGTTATAAATACGGTTAATAGAGTTCGCTACATCATCGGCAACCTGAGCATTATCTTGAGCAGCCATTTGGACAGGGCTACTTTTATTCACTTGGGCATTTGTGGCACCCAAAATAAATGCCTTGGTAATTTTAACACCCGGCAACTTATCAAAAAAACTTCCACCTTCGGCGGCCTTATCAACCATCTGTTTTGATTGTGCAGCCTGAGCAGCAAGGCCAGCGATGCTATTTGTGAGCATCTTCACAACCGCGTAAACACCCATTCCTGTTGCTGCGACACCCTTGAACACCTCACCGAGTGTTTCACCAGCATCCGACATTAAGTTGGTTTGCAGTGTAGCATCAGAAAGACCGTCGCCAACCGACACAAGTGCAGGCATCAAGCCTTGAATAAATTGATTTTTAACGCCCTGCACCTGAAGATTAAGCAAATCCATTTGAACACGAAGCTCATTTGCTTTTTCTATGGCGTGCTCATCCATGATTACACCAGCACGTTCAGCAGCATCAGCCCAATACTCGAAACCTTTACCACCATCTCTTAAGAGAGGGATAAGGTTGGTTGTATCAGATGCCATACTTTCCAAGTAGAAAGACATTTGTTGCTGAGTAACGCCTGCTTCTTCAAGTTTATCTACATAGAGCTGCAGTGCTTTAGGGCCAGAAAGATTCTGCATCTCAAGCGCTAACTTTCTTGCAGCCTCCGCTGAACCCTCTGTTTTAATCGCGATCTGCTCAAAGAAATCAACCGCACCACCAGAGCCAATCGTAATGA
This sequence comes from Acinetobacter sp. YH01021, assembly GCF_013420255.1. Classification (GTDB taxonomy): domain Bacteria; phylum Pseudomonadota; class Gammaproteobacteria; order Pseudomonadales; family Moraxellaceae; genus Acinetobacter. The sequence goes on along the minus strand of NZ_VOYO01000013.1, from coordinate 37,196 downwards.
ACTCACCTAACTTTTCATTAAAGTCCTTTAACTGGTCAGATAACTTTTCCGAGCTGATACCCATGGTCTCAGCGCCCACAGCCATTCTCTGAAATTCTTGTGTTGTCGTATTTGAGATGGAAGCAAAAGTCTGTAGTTCACGGGCAGCATTTGCATATTCATTTGCCATTGCCAACACGCCAGCGCCTACAGCCGCAGCGCCTGAGACAGCTATTGCACCATAAGTTAGTGCACTTTTTTTCATAGCGTCAAAACTGGTTACGGTTTGTTTTTCTGCCGTTTTAATTGGCGCGGTAAAGCCAGCAGTTCTGGTAACCAGATCAAGTGTTAAGGTTCCTAACTTGGTGCTCATACAAACCTCTAGGTAATAAAAAAGCGCCCTTTCGGACGCTTTGCTGTTTATCTTTTAGAACATTAATTCCATTCCAAGCCACTCACATCAAATGCAAATTGCTTTTTACCCTCTCGGTAAAATGGAACCTCAACTATCAGCTTTTTTGAACTCTTTATCTGGTTGATAATCTTATCTTCTGTTTTATCGTACATCACAAACAATGCCTCAGATGAGTGATTATCAGGCTCAGACATTGTGATTGACTGGACTGCGCCATCATCAAATTTAAAAGATAGATCACAACCTCGGATACCACATAAAATTTGACCTTTAGAGATAGTCACTATTACATCTTTTTGATTGCCAGTTTCTCTTAGTGTTAACAATAACTTCGACCCACCATTATAGGGAAAATCAAAATTCACTGTGTTGGTGCTGACTGTGGTTGCGAAGTTTGTCGTGGTACCACGCATATCATCTTTAGTGGTTTTATATTGCCAATTTTTTGGTTTTACATTTTCCGATTCCGCTGCCTGAGTTGTCGAAACTCCCCCTGATGATGCACTAGGTGTCTTATCGGAATACATCCAAATTATGGCAGCCAACCCCAAAATACCCACACAGACCCAAGTCAAAACACTGGTTGCTTTTGGTTGTTTTGCTCCACACATCGGGCAACTTTCAGCCTTATCACTTACCGGCGCACCGCATTCCTTGCAAGGCTTTATAGCCATAACTCACCCCGAATATTAATTATTCAGGACAAGATACTAATTATTAGGTGAAAAAGAAACCAAGCTAACCTGATTTCTTCTTAATGGCTTGCATGCGCTGTTCTTCAAAAGTTAGCTCTGGAATTGTTTCATGCGGCATAAAGATACGAGCATCAACACGCTTGTCTTCTTCGACCTTGCCATTGAAATAAAGCGCGTATAGATTACCCGCACCCTGCTCTATGCGACGACCCAAATTAAATGAGCCGTACTTATTGCGATATGCCTGCCAGACCCTTAATTCTTTTGGGGTGACTTTCTTTTTGGCTTGCTCGATGGTTCTTCCACCGATTCCGTTGAGGACGAGTTCACACCAGAGCTCGTGCTCTTCAACTTCAATTTGTTCTTTCCCAAAAAATCATTCACTTCATTCGAAGCATCATGAATTGCACCAATGATGGCTGGGTGAAGATTTCCAACTTCTTCAATCGTAGAGCACAGTGGCTTCTTCGTATCAGCATTAAAGACTGTAAGTAAAACCCGTCGCTTCACAACATCCGCGACAGTGATTTTTTCAGGATCTTCACCTTTAAACATATTCGTCACTTCATCGTAACTTAATGCTTTAACCAAAATATCTACTTCAAACTCCTCATCATTAATAATGAATTTAGAAGACTTTGGGGATAGGTCGGATAAGGCTGTGCTCGAGAGCGCAAGAAGTGCAGATGTGTTTAATTTTTTCATGGTGTAGCCACCTTAAATACATCCAGTACTTCAGTCTGGCGTTTCATTGGCACAGTATGGTTTACCAAAGAATCAGCATCAAACACCGGAGAGCCTTTACGTAGAATTGCACGGAAATATGACCATGTGCGATCTTCTGGAAGAGTCACAGCACTGCCGGTAATTTCAGGAGGTGCATCACCATCAGACCAGCCCACATACACACCAACTTCTGCACGCTCAGCAGCCAACTGCAGTAAAGTCATGTGAGTTGCATTTTTAGGATCGGTATCAATTTGAATTGAGCCTTCACCCGGTGTGGTTAAGCCCCAGTCCGATGTTGCTGTGGTTTCTTCTTCCAGGCAAGTTGTATTGATTTCTGTGGTACTGTCATCACCAAGCGCTAAGGCTTTAACGCAATCCATTTTTGTGAGTGTTGGAGTATCGCCATGTAAAATCCATACATGCGTACCCTGAGATAAAACACCTTTCTTCGCCATGAGTAGCTACTCCTCAATTTTAGGCATAAAAAAAGCACCCGGTTGGGTGCTATGTGGAAAATTCTTTTTATCGATCTACAAACCAGTTTGAATCGAAACCGGTTCGATACATCTTGCTGTCTGGATCACGCTCATTACCTCGCAGACCAGTTACAGTGCAAGAGTTATCAGCCTCAAAAGCTCTACGAACCGCTTCACGAATATTTCGCAGGTCATCCGCATTCGTCGTATAAATATCAACTTGGATCGTCACATGATCGATGTTTGCCGGGCAATCTAAATGATTTTGCGGAATACCAGATATATCCTGCCATACCAGGTACGGCGGCTTTGGTTTATCTGGTGCAAGACCAAATTCAAATGCACGTAAAATCCCGCCAGATTTCAGATAAGACTTAACTTCATCACTCGCATTAAGTAATGGGAAAATAGGTGCTGTCATATAGCCTCACGTAATGCTTTGGTGATTTCAGCATCAAATACCTGGACAAACTTGGTTGTGACCTTATCAACATTATTAGCTAAAGCAGGTCTTAAAAATGGAGTGGCTGGAATCTTGCTGGTACCAAACTCAATAAATCTAAAGTGCCGAGTATCTCCACCACTTAAGCCAGCCGTGCTGACAGAGTATTGATTCCGACCTGCTCCACCTTTCACCCCCACTCGAATCTTAATCTCATTAGGATTACGGCTCTTACCACCTTGGGTCACAATATTCTTATGAATCTTTTCCCGTGTTTCAGGATCATCAATTGCCTTTGCATTGCTACGTGCAGCATCGCGAACAAGATTCATCGCTTGGCGCCCGGCTTTTCGTGCAATTTGCTTGGCTTTTTTAGGATTTGAAAGTTGCTTGAGTTTTTTATTCAGCTCATCCAAGCCTTCAATATTTAACTCGACTGCTGCCATTCTGATTCACCTTCTGCAAGGTTGAGCGTCAACCACTCAAGACCACTTTCATTATCTGGCACCGGATCACCGTCAATCTTCCAGTACTTATCCCGGAAATATAGACGCATGGCTGAATCAATCTGACTTGCTTTTGAACTGTAACGAATGCGACAACGTGCAGTCATGCTCGAATCAATGGTCTGAGCTTGCAGCTGGTCGCGTGTAGATAAGGCCTCATGCTTTCCCCAGACTGTACAAAACTCTGTCCAGGCTTGAGTAATACGACCTGTGGTTTTGTCTTGGGTTTCGGTAAAGGCTTCAATACGGATGCGATGTCTTAAAGGACCTGCTCTCATCTATACCCCCAGATCTAAACGGTATGGATCGAGCAACCACAAAGCGCCTTTTGGCAACTCATTTATCGTGGTACTGGTTTCATCTTCTCGATTTTCATAAAGACTACCTAAGATCAATAAAACAGCAGCTTCAATAGATGGATTGATAACAATGCCCTGCATGGCCATTTTGGTATTGCGCTGAGCTTCTTTTTTAAGGTTTTCAGCCGCAGATAACAGCATATTTCTTGAGACTGGATCTGTAACCAGATTAGCTGCATCGCAACTCTCTTTGTATTTTACAAGCTCATAATTGAGCTGGTCCAAAGTGAGAGAAATCGCCTCTGTCCATACAGCTGAAGTGGCATAAAAAAAGCGGTTCAAATATTGAGCCGCTTTATCTTCTGCCGAATTCAACTTAGCCAGGACATCACCGCCAGTATCTTCATCTACTCGCAAATGAACCATAGCTTTTTCAATGTTAATAACTGGCATGATATGACCTTACTTTGTTTTAGTTTCTTTGGCTTTTTCTTCTGCAGCAGCTTTGGCTTTCGCCTCTTCTTCTGCCTTTAACTTTTCCTCTTCAGATCTCGCCTCAGCCTCGGCTTTTGCCTTAGCTTCTGCATCCGCTTTGGCCTTAGCCTCTTTATCGGCTGTAGCTTTGGCTTTCTTTTCCGCATCAGCTTTGGCTTTATCAACTGCCGCCTGTTCAGGATCCATCGCTAATTTTTTCTTGATGAGTTCACCGGCCGTAATATCTGGAATCTCAGCCTCATCACCTTTGACGTAAACCTTATTTCCAAGCATTGCAGCATCTAAGAATTTAATTTTCATGTTCTAAACTCCAAGGTGAAAGGGCCGACTGGCCCCTTCGGGATTTTAATTAAGCTGGAAATTCGCCTTTTACGAATGCTTCTGGGCGATACACAGCCAATGCCAGACGCTCTTCACAACGAATCGAGATCATGTTCTTGTCGAAGTCATCATCGTTTTCAGTTGAAATCACCACGTTTGCATCTTCACGATCAAAAATCTGAGCCCCTTCAGCGAAACTACCAGTAAGGAATTTTCCAGTCATTGCTGCATGATTAGTTTCTGCTACCGGTAGACCCCAAAGGCTTGGAGCGCTTGGCGAGAATGGATTGGTAAATAAATACGCCCCTGTGGTATCTTTCAGCAATTCAATTGCTGTCCAATCATTCATATGCAGCACATGACCAGTTGCAAATACATCTGCCAAAGCAGCTTGTAGCATTGCCAAACGCATAGTATCTACGCGAGTCGGTGACGCAATTGTAATTGGAGCCGAATAAGTTTCTGCTTGCGTATAAATCCCATGCAAATTGGTACCAACACCTGAGCCAAATAACAGTTGCGCATCTTCAACACGCTTTAGGCCATTTAGTAAACGACCATTGATGAAGCTCTGCAGTTGTGGCAGATCATCAAGAATTTGTTTCGATGCTTTAAGCAAGTGGGCAATCGTTTTAACCCCTTCCAGCACTTCTTCAAATTTTAAATCTGAATATGGCTTGGTTGTGTTTTCAGCAACTGGCGCAGCGTTATTGGTAAAGCCGGTTTCACGTAGGTAAGCAATCGCATTACTGGCTGTTTGGCCTGGTGCCAATAGATTACGAATAGATAAACGCTGATTTGGTGCAGTGATGATTTGAGTTGAACCATCTACCGGGTTTACTGCAAATGAAGTCAATGCAGCACGTGGTACCGGCACGCTGATTCGTTTGCCTTGTACAACGTTACCGACCATCGCAATAATGCGATCATCTTTAACAGCCAAGTCACCAGCACGAGCATCCACTTGTGTACCTGGATTACCAATGCCACCACGTGCAAATAATTGCTCAGCTTCGCCCAACTTCACCTGTAGGTCATTCTGGGCTTGGCGCAGATTATTTAGGTCTGTAAGTGCTTGATCCACTGCCGCTTTAGTTTCAGTAGACAATTCACCAGCTTTTTTTGCTTCATTCAAAGCATTTTCAGCCATGGGTTGAACTTTTTCAGTCAGATTCTTTAAGCCAGTGTTTACGTCTTTAAGGGCCTGAGCTGTTTGGTCTTTAGTTTGATCAGTCATGATTTTTCATCTCTCAAAAATAAGAAAACCGCCATAGAGGCGGTCATAAAATTGCTATCAGGTTTTAAGTGCTAAATTTCTCAGTAGCGTTACGCATACTTTGAAGAACACTTTCGAGTACATCATTGCTAGCGCTTGGCGTAGCTTGGTTGGTAGCGCCAGGCGTACCCTTTAAATCTTGAATAAGTTCCCGTCGTGAGCTTCGAGACATTCCTGCTTTAGCAAGCAAGATATCTGCTTTATGGGCAGCGACTTTTTCTTTAGTGAAGTTCTTTGTATCTTCAACAACCACATCGGATGGCAGGAAAGCATCAGCAAAGCCACTATCAATAGCATCACGACCATTGATCCAGCGCTCTTTATCCATATCGGCTTTAAGCTCATCCATGCTTAGTCCGGATCGCACGTGATAAATATCAGCAATCGTGTCATCGATCTGCTCAAGGAAATCCGCTGTTTCACGTAAGTCGTTGCGATTCCCCCAAAGTCCGGTCCAGGCATTGTGAATCATAAAGAAACCAGCACGGGCAATCTGAATCTCATCAGCTGCCATGGCAATAAATGATGCTGCTGAAGCTGCTACCCCTAAAACACGTACAGTCACATGGCCTTTGTATTCGCGAAGCAGGTTGTAAATAGCCAGACCTTCAAATACATCACCACCTGGAGAGTTGATATTGACCACAACATCAGCCCCATCGAGTGAACGCAATGCCGCGCTGATCCGCTTAGCAGTTACACCAGAATCATCCCAGTAGTCATAACCAATCGGATCATAAATACCAATCGTATTGTCATTTTCATCTGATGCTTTAATTGCAGGATTCCAACGATCAAAAGCTAACGGCGAAACACCACCTTTTTCTTTTGCATTAAAATTAGCGACTGGCAGCAGGTTTCGTTTGCTCATTATTATCACCTTTGTAATTGGTCCCGACTTTATCAAGCGGAATTAATGCCGATTGAATTGTATAAATATCCCCACCAGGAATAGGTGCTTCATTTTCTTTGCGTCTGACTTCATTACGGTTATACCAACCATGATCAAGTGCAGATGCATAGTACTCAGCACGGCCTTTTGAATCTGCTCGAAGTAAACCTTCCACACTAAATTCAACATAGTAAGTTTCAAACTCTGCCGCACCAATCAGGCACCGTGCAATTTCCTGTTCAATATTGACCAGTAGAGGGCGTAAGGTATTGGTTAGGAATTGCATGTTCATGCCTTCTGTACTTGAAGCCCATGAACTTTGTTTATCTAAATGCCCAACCATGAATGGCGGTACCCGGAACCAGCGGCAAATTTCCTCAATCTCAAATGTCCGAGTTTCTAACATCTGAGCTGCTTCAGGATTCATGGTGATGCCGTGGTATTCCATACCGTTTTCAAGCACCATCATTTTTCCGGCATTCTTGGATCCCATGAATTTATTCATGTTATCTCTAAGTGATTCACGCTGATCCGGCGTTAATTTACCTTGAGCAGATAAAAGACCCGATGTTTGCAACCCATTTTCAAAGAACTTGGCCGCAGCTTCTTCAGCAGCCTGTGCAGCCCCAATAGTTTCACGCGCCTTCTGGACCTTAAACAAGCCCATCACCCCATCGATACCAAAACCACGAACATGCATCATGTTTTTTTCAGTGATTTCACGCTTAACACCGCTTTCGGTATAAGTGTATTTCAGCATTCCATTGATCTTGTTTCTGGTCACTACCATGTTTTGGGGTAGCAATGGATTCAATGAAATAATCCGGCCTGATGCACTGCGGATAATTTCAATGTATGAGTTTCCCCATAGGCAGATACTGGCCACAATCATCAGCATGAACCGGCTGGGTGTCATTTCATAGTTTGGTGACCGGCACAAAATATTGTAGAGCGGATGCTTAACTGCAACATCCCGACTACCGTCAGCTTTTCGCTGGTAAATCTTAAGAGGCAGCGTTGATACAGTTTCTGAAATCAAACTCACACATGAAAAAACGGCGCTCAATTGAAGCGCCGAATCTACAGTTACATGCTTGCCACTCGATGTGGCCAATAATGCCCTTAATAATTCAGGCTCCAGACTCAGATGCCCATCAAGCCCAAGGAAGCGCAAAGCTGCTTGAGCAAACCGACCCGGCTTCTTTGTACTCATTAAACACCTACCATAATTGGATCATCATAAAATTCATCACCTGTAGGTTCCCCTGCAAGCACCATTGCCCGACTGATGCCCATTAATAACGCTACAGCACCATCGATTTTCTTAAACTTCTTTTCCTTATCCGGGAACTCGGTTTCATTTTTTCCTGTTTTAGAAATAACGTTGCCGATCATCCAGCTAAGAATTGGATTTCCATCATGATGAAAACGACCTGCAGCAATAGCAGCTTCTAGCTCCTTCATTGCTGGTGAGAATGTCTTTGTGGTTTTAGGCATCTTGATTGAGGTATATCCGGCATCATCCACAGTTTTTGCAATCTGGAATCCACCCCACTCATCGTAAGGAACCTCAGTCAAAGACACTCGCTGAGCATCTTCGATTAATTCCTTTGCAATTTGATTCAGGTCATTCTCATAGCCATCACAGACATTCAGCAGGCCTTTGTTGAACCATTTCTGATACCGCTCAACTACCTGCTTTTCATCACCGCTATAAACCGTGTCTTCAGGTAGATAGAACTGCGGATCTATACAGTAGTAATGCAGTCGACCATCATCTTCTATTCGATAGAACAGGTTGATACGTGCCGCAATATCAATCTTGGATGATAAATCCACACACATCATGCAAGGTGTTGCTTCAAAGTCATCAATGTTCAGGTCTGGATTACCACAAGCTTTCCATTTTTCCATGTTGAAAAATGCAGATTTTGCAGATACCCAAACGTTTAAGTGCTTAGTTTTAAAAGCACCTTGCTTTGATGCGTTCTGAATTGCCCGGCGTTGCTGAGATTCTAGGTAGTCCGAATAAACAGAAACCCCATAATTGGGGTTTGCTTTGGCCAATACTGTCGGATCCGTCCAGTCATCTCCCTCATCAATGGTCCATATCCAGCCAAACAGCTCATCATCTGGCACAGTATCCAGGAGCATCTCTTGAACACGTGCACGTAAATCATAACAAGGACCTTCAATATTGAAGCCCGCTGTTGTGATCGTGAAGATCATAGGTTGTCGACGTGCACCCATACCGGTCTGCATGGTGTCATACAGCGCAGAGGTTGGATGCTCATGGAATTCATCCACCACTGCACAATGTGGTGACTGGCCATCAGGTGGATCACCAATGATAGGCTCAAAAATAGAACCTTCATCTGGAATCTCCAAGCTACCGGCATTAATCAGTACACCAGCTGCTTCAATGAAGTCTGGTGAACGCACCGCCATTAAACGTGCAGGTTTAAAAACTTCCCATGCTTGCTTTTCAGTTGTAGCACCGGCATAAACCTCTGAACCAAATTCACCATCATTGGCAAACATGTTGAGAGCAACACCGGCGGCAATTGCAGACTTACCGTTTTTACGCGGCACTTCCCAATAGCTTTCACGGAAGCGGCGATATCCATCTTTTTTACGAACCCAACCAAATGTGCAGCCAATACCAAACTTTTGCCAGGGCTCAAGCGTGATACTCAGGCGCTTCATTGCCCACTCACCCTTTGTATGAGGCAGCAATTCAATAAAAGCGATCTTCTTTTCTGCTAGTTTTGGCTCAAATTTATAAGGAAAATCTTTATTTTTTGACTTAATCAGGTCATCTAAGTGGCGTTTACAAGCAAGTTTTACCCACTTACATGCAGGTATTTTTCCTGAAACAACCTGCTTTGCCCATTTATTTGCAATGCCAACGTTTGGGAAAGCTGTCATTTCGGCCTCGCTACATATTTAGCACCTGCGCAAATTTATTTGTTTTAGGTTTATTACCCCCACCACCTAACCGTCCTCGGGAAGATGGATCCAGACCCAGCATTGCCCCAAAAGAAGCCATCTGTTTTGATGCCTCATTCACTGCAGTCAAGGCTGGATTTTTAATCGTACTGCCTTGCGCTGTTTCCAGTGTGGGTCCATTCTCGACTACTTCTTTTTGGGCTACGCGCAAGTTGTGATAAGCCATGCAGAACATTTCCACGTTGTGCATATCTGTAATTTTAAGGACTTTGTTTTTTAACAGCTCTGGAATAACCGAACGCCACATCATGTCCGCGTACTCCATTGTCGAAAGATATTCCGGCACATCAATATCAACGACATCAGCAAATTCAGGTACATTGGTATTGAGAGGACGTCTGCCCGGGTTGCCAGCTGCCCGTTTTGCTTCCTGCGGTTTTGGCTTTCGGCCACGCCCAGGAACAGAAGAAACTCCACCCATTTGTCAACACCCTGAATTTTTAATTTCGCGCACGTAAAAATGAACGGAGGGGGGCGGTCATTTAAGCAAAGGCCCTGAACTCTCGATCCACCCCTCCCCATTCCGAAGTTTTTTAGCCTTCATTTCTTGCATTCTTTGCTTGCTCTTTCATGATGCCAACTAGCATATCCAATTGCTCTTCATACCCATTACCAAGTAAGTGAAACAGATCAGCAGAAGCACGCAACATAACTGTTGAGGCAAACACTTCTTTGCCTTCTTGCTGTTTAATAGCGTCAGCAAATGGCTTTAGATTTGTGTCATAAAGTCGATGAGCTGAACGTGATGCAATAGCACCAATATGAGTAATTCTTTTACGCATCTCGCTTTCCTTCATTAGCTGTTTTCTCTCTATGACACTGCGCACACAATGACTGTAGATTATCCGAGTCATCTGTACCGCCATGAGCCTTAGCCTTGATGTGATCGACGTCTGTAGCCTCAGCCACACGCCCAGCAACGGCGCATTTCACACAGAGATAGTTATCACGCTTCAATATGCTTTCACGCAGTACTCGCCATGCATGACCATAGCCACGCGCCGTAGTTGATCCTGATCGATCTTGACGTGCTGTCCAGTTGCTACGCTTATGTGCATGCTCATCGCAATAACCTTGTTGTCTTGGTGACTTGGTTAGGTTTGGACACCGGAACTCACGACATGGTCTGCTCATGATCTATTCCAGTTTGATAGGTGGAGTTTCAATTTCTGGTGGGACGGCCTTCCCTTCAACTTGTTTGCCTTCATCGTATTTACCTAGATGGGCGTACTCAGCCTGAAGCAATACAACCTGTTTTCGAATAGCTTCTTTTCGTTCTGATGCTCGGTCACGCTTAACTACTTTGACATTGGCTAATACAGCTTCAAGTATTTGCTGATCTACAAAATCAGGCATCACTTCAAGACTTAATGACCAAAACGGCGACTCAGTATCGCCTCGAAGGGCAATAGATTGAATGCCAGTAAGGTATTGGCCATTACTTAACTTGACCTTAGTGCCTTGGCATATACCACCTTTTGGAACTTCAATGGCAACCACTTTTAGTATTTCATCTTTATTGACCATATCTTTTAACCCTGACTGACGTTTATCAGCTTCAGCTCTGCCTATAATTGATGTCATACCTAATCACTCCTCCGTACCAAAATCAGCACGAATCAAACCCAATTCCATTAACTGTTGATCATCCAGCTCTTGAATATTGGCTCCACATGGCAAAGCAATAAAGGTCTTTCCAATACGCTTACTCATGATTGACATTTGCTGTTGAATTGATTCGCGAACATGTGGATTGCCAAACATGCTGTGATTAAAGAAAATCACAACAGCAACACTATCCGGGCTCAGCTCTTTAATAATTGCTTCCATATCCATCAATCCAAATAAGGTGACTTAGGTTTATCTTCATCATCTTCGGTCTGCATCATCGCTATCAGCTCATTGTTTTGATCCATGATACGAGCCATGACTTTATTCTGTTCTGCCAATAGATTGTTTTGAGCTGTCGTTGCATGGCTTTGGTTGTTCATTGCTTGAAGCATCTCGACCAGTAAGGCGTTCGATGCACAACCGCATTCTTTCTTTTGATCGCTCATATTGTTCTTTCATCCATTTACGGCGCTGCTCACATGAGTTGCACGTCATCTGAATCACCTAAGGTCACATTAATTTCGTTAAGCAGGTATTGATTGACTTGATCTACAGTGGAGACATTCACAAATACCAACTCAACATCTTTGATTGCTAGACCAGTCTCAGCTTCAAACAGTCGCTTACGATTAGCTATGTCCTGGTACAGATCTCGCTTAAATCCATCAAGCCTTTCTTGATCGCTTGTACCCACGGCGCTATCTCCGACTTAAATTGATTTGAATATTCTTCATGCGAGTACGGATGTTTGCCATTACTTCATCAATAGCGATCATCTGTTTGCTATTCATGAATGCCCGACTTAGGTTCTGGTACTTCACCAGTTCATCATGTAATTCATTTAGATTCTTTTGGGCTTCTTTGACATCCATACGCACCACCAATAAGAAAAGAAAAACCCCTCAACATCTAGAATGCGAGGGGCTTTTTTTGCCGTAATACGTCCGGCGAATTATTTAGGTAACTTCAAATCAACATCAGGAATGATAACGCTTGGTCTGAAATCAACTTTGTACTGGTAGGTACTGACACCTTTACTATTTAGCTGCTCGGAAAAGTAAGTCACATTGTCAGAAATGCCTAGTGAATGCTTTTTAAATTCCGTATCGCTGGTCTTGCAGGTCACATCAACCTTTCGCTCACTAACAGCTTCAAAGGCACACTTGCCTTCAATTGTTAGAACATAATCACCAGTAACACCGTTATAAAAAACGATTCGTCGATCTAATTGAAAGTTGTCTGCTGCATGAGATAGGTTGCGTGAAGCAACTTGAGCATCACGCGAACAACCAACGAGTGCTGTTGCGCACATCAAACCGACTGCTAATAATTTCATTTTCATTGCTTTAATTTTCTCCGGGCATTAAAAAAGCCCGATCAAATTAATGAGCAGGCTTATATTTTTGATTTTGTATCATTCAACTTCTTTCAAACAATCCCGACACACTTTGATTTCTTCATCATCAACCGTGTAATCGATCTCAGTCGAACCATGTAGGCCGAATAAACATAATAAGAATTGGAGCATTTGATTCTCCTTTTTAATTGTTTTCGAGAGACAAACTATTTTGCTTCTCGTTTTTAGAATCTGGCACGCCATGCAGGACTCGAACCCACACCACCGATTTTGGAGACCGATGCTCTACCAGTTGAGCTAATGGCGCTTAAATAAGGATGTGGCGATCTGCCACACCCTGCCTTAGATTACGATATTGACCAGCTCGGCAACTAATCTACCGCTACTCACAATCACACACACCTAACATGCACGGTCTGCTTTACTTGCTTTCAATCCTCTTTAGGTCGGGACGCTACTCCCTAGTCTAGATTCCCGAAGGAAGTTTACTCAAAGGCATGTTCCACTGGTCAGCACTCCAGCAGGAATGGGTTGCCTTTTTACAGGCAATAAAAAAGCCCACCATATGGCGAGCTTTTAAGTTCTATGTTGTCGTATCAATGTAACTACAGCGACAATAACACAAATATAGTAGTTTGCTGCGCGCAATGCAACTCACCTTTTAACTTTTTTGCCTTGGTTATCTGCACTTAGAGCCTCATTAAGCCAATTCGGTGCAACCAACTTGCCTGAATCAACAATACGCTCTGGAACCCTTCTCCAGAAATCTAAAATTGAATCTGAAAATTCCTTGAGGTATTCATCCTTTAAATTAATTGCATTATGATCAAACCATCCACTTCTGTAGAAATCTTGACTTACATAATCATAAAAATATTCTGGATATTTCTTTTTTAACTGGTGAACGGAATCACCATTGCCATGCTTGTAGATATTCACAATTAATCTACAAGCATCAAGTTTATAGAAAAACTCCTCACTTCTAACGCTCCAACCCATGCTTTCAAATAAATCAAATATCTTAGAAATATCAACTTTCCATATTTTATAAAACACATTATTCCCTCCCCAATGTCGCGCCTCTTGAACCATCCACTCTCTTAATTTTTTGTCCCACTGATGATACATTCCAGCAATAACACTAAGTATTGTTTGATCTCTCATTTCACTAAGCAGCATTCCATGCTCTATACTTTTTTCATATGCTGCTTCATAGAACTCACCTGGATCATGTCGTTCTGGATCAAAATACTTGCCTGCCTCATCAAGCCATTTTTCTGCGTATTCATCCGCTTCTTTATTCAAATCATCAAATTGTGAAATCAAACGTTTTTTAGCTTGCTCAATATAAAAATTATGTGAATCAATAAAAGATTCTCGCTGAGGCTCCCACATATAGAATAGTTCCATAGCCCACACAAAACTCCTTGATGTAAAGCGCTAATATCTCACACATTCTCGCAAATTACCTCAAGCCTACTATCCAACCAAGTCTCAGCTGCCAAGAGAAATTTATCAATATTACGGCGATCCACCTTGGTTTTGCTTGCCAATACGGCGATCGGATACCCTTTCAAATAATGGAACTCAATCCACTGGTACAAATCTGGCCGTGAAAAGCGCAACTGTGTCACCAGGTGATCAATAGCAACCAAAGCATCATCATCCAGCATCACCTGAATACCTGACGACTTCTGCCCCTCTTTCAAACGCATCAAACCATATGTAGGTGAGGTATAAGTCAATTCACTTGGATTGTATGAAGCATGACGCGCCCACTTACCCCACTGCGCCAATTCATTCTGCATCATTCGAACCGTTGGTTTTACTTCTACAATTACGCTCATTTATATTCTTCCCTTAAACCTTCCAAAATCTTTTAAAAACCAACATTGCTGCATCACGTGCATGCTCATTCGTGCGGCCAGTCCAACCAGTGATCTTTTCAAATAGATCCGCTTTGGTTTTAGTAGCATTTGCTTTTGGGTGGATCATGATGTAATTGAACTCCTGCTCCTTACACCAGTCCTCCCAGATCTGCGCATCACGCTTTACTGACCCAACGCCTTGAGCTTTTTCTTTACCACCAGTAAACCAATTGCGTTTACGTGCATCTTCGATATACAGCTTTAAATTATCTTTTCCATGAATCGCTTTTATTTCCTGAACCGCTTGCATTGCCTTGGTGATACTTAAGCATTCCACCTGGTGCAATTCTCCACCGGTGCCATGGTCCATTGCCACGGCGTAACCGGTATTTACCCCTGTATCGATACCGATGAGGATTTTAGTCATTAGCACCTCGCAAAGTTTTCTTGATCTCACCAATGCAATATCGAATCGCAAAAACTCGTTCAGATTTTCCAGACTTCTTGTTCTGCTCTAATGCAAATTCAAGCTGCTTGATTAAGCTCGCAGAAGAAGTTCTTAAATTGTCATTTTCCTGCTTAGCCTGGTGAAGTTCTTGAGCCAAACGATCTACTTCTAAAATAGCCTGCTCTCTTGTGAGTTCCTGATCTGCAAAGCACTCTCCATCAGCATGACAATAACCATCAGCACCACAGTAAGGATTTCCGCCTTTGCATCTCATTACAGCATTTGCCCAAACATTGTGGTTCTTGCTTAGCAAGTCATGTTCACACGGTATTTTTATTGCTTTCATAACTCTCCTCGCAGGGCTTTTTCTAAATCATCTGTACAATCCTGACGTGAATGCAGCCCACCTCTTGCATAGTCTGAGCAGCCACCCATTCTCTTTTCTCGCCACTGACCAACCAAAGCTGAACATGCTTCAACCTGTTTCTTCTTCTCGATATAACACCGCTCCATGTTGTTGAGCTGGGAGCGAAGGTCGTCGATTTCAGCTTGCTGGTGTTGCCAAACTTCTTTACAGGCCAATTTTAATAACTTGGATTCTTGATCATTTGATTGGTCAATCGTTGCCTGTATATTTGGAAATCTGACACTAAACCAATTTTCATACTCACTCACAGCACAAACTCCTTATCCCCTTTGCACCAGCACACATATGCAATTTGTACGGTTAAATTGCGGTACCCAATTCCCTGATCAAAATCAAATAAGCGATCCCCATGGATATATTTCAGTTGCAGGTAGAAAGACTGAGCCATGAAGAAAACTTCGAATTGTTCTCTCATCTCTCGCTCACCTTTGTATTCGGGCTGATATGGTTCTTAATGTCCGTGCACGTATCAATGCGGTCGTGGTCGGCTAGAGCGATGCGGAGGTCATTAAGACTTATTGCGCCATCAAGCAAAACACTCCCCATTCGCGTGTAGCCAGCCTTACTTGGTATGTAGAAATTTGCTATTGCAGGCGCCCCATCCACAATCTGCTTACACTTCTCTAACCCTAATTTCTCGATTAAGTTCATGCTGCTCTCCCTGGACGCTTAAAAGCACCTTTCACTTTTGCAGCCAATTCAGGCGGACAAGGCACACCTTTACGATTACGCTCATCATAAGTTAGAGCCTTAGCCTTTTCAGTCTTGCCCTCTTTCTTCCACATTTCCTGCACACGGCCTTTTTCCTTCGCCCGGGCAAGGTAGTCCTGATAAATCGCATTAAAGGCGTAATGCGCTGCTTTCTGCCCCTCTACGTTGAGAATATGGCGCACTTCATCAAGACTGCGCTTCGCAAGTGTCGTAATTTCTAATTTTTTATCATTTTCAAACTGCAATGCTTTGGCCCAAGCCATATCTACAGTCCACCAGTCACCGCCCTGCTCACACCAGCTACGGAATTTTGGAAGGTTTGGACACCACTCTTCAGAATTCATACGCAAGATGCCGCGAGTGATATCAGCCGGAGTCAGGCCACTCAAAACAGTGCATGCCAACCGAACAAGCTCTTCATCTGAATAACCTGCGTATTTTTTAGTGAACTCAGCGCCGTAGACGTCACCAATGCGGTTTAAAACCAGTTCTGCTACTTCAACTGGAAAGTTCACAGCAAAAGCGTTTTCGAATAATTGAATATTGCTCATTAGTTTGACTCTCCTACTGTGCGCATTTGATTTGAATCTACTTGGTTGCCAAAGCGACGGCGTTGCATTGGCTGTTGGTTTTGAACTGATGTTTGTTGTTTAGGCGGATAAACACTTTGATAACTTCCAATGATTGAAGCTTCCAGAGACTGGTTTGCCTGATCACCAAAGCCAACCAATTTTTTAATCAAAAGATTTACGGCGTTTTCAGTAAGTGGTTTTCTGATGCTGTTGCGCATATCAACAAATTGAATCCATAGATCACGATTTACGTTCACTGGTAACTCAATTGCTTTTGCATCGAATGCATTTGGTTTTTCAGCCTTAGGTTTCCCAGGTTCACTCTTACTTTTTTTATTTATTTTTTTATTTTGTAGAGTGTCTTTTGATAGTGTCTTTTGTGTGTAAAGATTTTTTACTAGCACTAGTAAAGATTTTTTACTAGCGTGGTTAAATTTCTTTACTAGTAAAGATTTTTTACTAGGCACTTTTAGCATCCAACCAACGGCGCAATCATCATTCAATTTGAATGAATTTCCATGCACAGTAGACTCGCACTCAATAACCAAACCAACCTGAATTAACTCAGCAAGTGCCTTGGTAATTGTTGGTCGGCTTTTACCAGAAATCTTTTGGAATTGACTCAAGGAAATTGAATCAACCTCTTTGTACCAGCCACGTGTTTTACGGCAGATAATCAGGTACAACTTTGCAGCAACGTCACCGATCTGGCACAGCACTTCATCAACAAATGCA
Organism: Acinetobacter sp. YH01021; assembly: GCF_013420255.1. Taxonomy (GTDB): domain Bacteria; phylum Pseudomonadota; class Gammaproteobacteria; order Pseudomonadales; family Moraxellaceae; genus Acinetobacter. The sequence goes on along the minus strand of NZ_VOYO01000013.1, from coordinate 19,933 downwards.
TTCGGCACCTGGAAGCTGTTAGGAATAAAACTGCTCATGCTGCCACTCCTTCTACCAAACCGGCATCACGAACCATAGCTGCTAAGCGCGTAAGACCTTTTGAGGTAATGCGAGCCTGAGTGAAAACTTGTGGACCTTTTGACGTTTCAATAACGCGAGTTACTTTCTCGATCATGACTTTTTGAGCAAGGCGTTTGCTGTAAGCGCACAGGGTGTTGCTGCCATCTTTGGCACGATAGATCCAGTTCTGATTCATCAAAAACTGAATAAACTTTTTCTCTGGCACGCCTACAGTCTTTGCAGCATCACGAATACAGAAAGAGCTTGATGTTTCAGCAATCTGGTCAAGCGCATTAGCTTTTGGCTCCAATACCGCTACCTTTTCACTTAGCTCAATATTGAGTTTTGCCTGCACTTCGATTGCTTGAAGGAGATGTGTTGGGTTTGTAATATCGAAACTATTTTTAGCCTTAAGTGCTTCTTCCATCGCCGTCATGCGATCAAAGACTCGAGCTTGTAATTCATAGCTATATGACATGGACATGAGGCAGGCTTCGCGTTTTGGAAAGTTATAGATATGGCGTGTGTTATTGTTGCCATAGTTTTGCGTTCCGATAAATTTCGGAGCGTGCTCTTCACCCAAAACACTTAAAACTTTACGCATAAAGTCATCATGGCGAAGTTCTTTGTATGGCTTCTCGACAGTGGCAGTTTCTTTGCGAAAATTGTTAATAAAACCAACAATATCGGGTGATGACATTGTCACTTCGTTTATGTTAAAATTTCCTTGTGTTAACATATTCATGTTTACTTTCCTCAGACGTTAGTGAACAACCGGAAAAGCCTGACCTCGCACGTCAGGCTTTTTCTGTTTCTGCTTCTGGGTTATCAATACAAGCTTGAATTTGTTTATCCAGCTCAGCCAAAGCAACATGCATCTGGTGGATCACCTTTGACATGTCCTGCACTTCACCTTGTGTAATACGGCCATCTGCCATAATTTCTCGGAATAGGCTCATCACATCGCCACCTTTCATACCAATGCACAACACTTTGTCTGTCAGAGACATATCGCGGCATTCAGGAATTTCAGGAAGATCGATTGCAACCTTTTCATGCTCAGCAGCCAAAGCTTGCAAAATTCGATAATCACCAGTCATTGCCATCATTTTTGAGGCTTCTGATAGTGTTAAATGATGGGTATCTGTGTTTGGATTTACCTTACTGTTTAAGACAGATGGACTTTTGATTCCCATCCTTGGGGCTAATGCATTTGCCCCACCTGGGTAGTCATGCACTGTGCTGTATGCTGCATCCGTTATGTTCATTTAGCCTTCCTAAAAACGTATTTATTGAAAATCAAATGTTTAATAATTGGTTTAAGCAGTATTAAGCTGCATTATTTTTTGGGGGAGTTGGTTGTGGTTTTAAAAATAGTTCAGGGTATTCAAGCTTTACCTTTGCCGGAATGCCGCGAACCGTCCAGTTTTGAACTCGCTGAATGCTATAACCAAGTGAATCAGCTACCTTTGCAGGACCGCCTAGATTCGCGATGGTTTGCTTATCAGCTTTTACTGAGATAGCCATACTCTTATTCTCAACATCACGTTAAGTATATGGTAAACACAGCGTTAAGTATTGTCAATTTTTCTGTTTAACACAAGTTGTTTACTTTTTTAGATAATAAAAGGGCTTTTACACACCGGGTTAACACGAGCATGCATCCTTCATTAGAAAGAATTTTAAAAATAAGCGGCTTGAATCAAGAAGAGCTGGCTAAGAAAATTGATGAATCTCCACAAACTGTTAGCAACTGGAAGAGACGTGGAGTATCTAAATCAGGCGCGATTAAGGCATCTGCTCAATTTGGTGTGTCGGTCAACTGGATCTTGCAAGGTGATGAGAAGGGTCAAAATGTTGAAGTTACAAAAGTTCAAGGATGGGATCATCAAACGCCGCTAGATGATGATGAGGTTGAAATACCGTTTTATAAGGAATTCTTGGTGTCTTGTGGTTCTGGTACAGCTGCAGAAATTATTGGTGAGGCAACAAGGAAGTTGCGCCTAAGTAAAGCAACACTCAATAAATACGGCGTTTATGAAGGAAATGCTTATGCTCTAACAGCATTCGGTAACTCTATGGCACCAGTAATTAATAACGGCGCGACTGTGTATGTAGATACCGGTAGAACACAGATTATTGATGGAAAGATTTACGCCATAAATCATGGTGGATTATTCAAATTCAAATATTTATATCGCATGCCTAAAGGTGGGGTGCGAATTGTTAGCGCCAATTCTGAAGAGTATCCAGAAGAGGTACTGACTATCGAAGATATTATGGAGCAGGAATTTTGTGTAGTAGCTTACGCATTCAACGTACAAAACCCTCTGCCGTAACCACTTAAAAATTATATGACCGCCCACTGAGGCGGTTTTTTATTGCCTCTATAAAAGTTCACAAAAATAGTAAACAAAAATAGTCCACATAAAGTTAACAAAATTACTTGACGATAGTACACGTCATGTTTACTATTAATTCACAGGAAACAAAAAGCCCCAGCGTTGCAACGAACAACCTGAGGCCTGACCCACTCTCTCTCAGTGAGTAAAGAAATTATGAATAAAAACCCAATCCAAAGCAACCTGCCGGAGTTCGGCCAATCGAGCATGACTTCCGATTGCTTATATCAACACCCAAAGCCTAAATCTGTAGCGAAAGAAGTCGCTTCAAATGTTGCAGCTTGGTCTTTAGTTTTCTCAATCCTTTTAGGTCTTTCGGCAATGTTTATCGATCAGGCAGACAAAACGTCTAATCGCCAGGTTGAAGCAATTGCCACTTCTGTTGGAACAAACAACTAATTCAAAACGGCTTACACAAGTAATTTTTGGAGAATAACCATGTCAAAAAACAAAACCTCTTTCGCTCAAACACTTGAAAATTTACGTCACGGTACTGTGGCTGAAGAAATTGACGAGCTGCTTACTGAAGCACTCCAAGCAACGGCGGATACCGGCAAGCAAAGTAAGGTCACTATCTCTTTGACCATTAAGCCAAACGGCAACGGCGTCTACAAAATCATGGATGACGTTAAATCAATTCTTCCTAAGTTCGATAAAGAGCCAACTGTTCTATTCACCGATGGAAAACAGCAGCTTGTTCGCGAAGATCCACGCCAACAGAAATTGAATCTTGAACAGATCCAATCAAGTGGTCCAGTAGATGTGAAAGCTCTGCCGGAAACCAAAAAACCAACTTTCAAAAACCTCAGCTAATTAAAAGGCCTTAACAACATGAATAACTCTGAACTAAATAATCAAGTGGGTACAGTAATGCATAAAGATGCTTTCGTAATTGGTCAAACTTCTCTACAGGCAGCTGGTGACGTTTTACCTTTCGTGGTTACACCTGAAGGTGGTGATGTTCATACCTTTGAAGAAACACTGGAACGCCCACTTCAACTTAAGCAAGCAACAATCTTGCATACAGCAAAAGACCTGATCGCTTACGTCACTCGTTTTGCAGACAGCGACTCAATGGTTTTTGTAGATGTACTGGGTGGGAAAATTCAAGCGGTCCTGGACTTCCACCAAGCCGAAAAAGTTGCAGGTTATGGTGCTAATGCTTATCAACGCCATTGCAAACACACTGCCCACTTCATTGTTAGTAAGACTCCAGAATTTGAAAAAGTTGTAGCGAACTCTGGTCGAAAAATGTCACAGATGGATTTTGCATTATTCCTGGAAGATGTAATGCCGTACGTGAATCAGCCTGCTGCAGCTGAGCTTTATGAAATTGTGAATACCCTTCAGGCCAAAACCAATATCGACTTCAAATCTGGTACTCGTACTGACAATGGCCAAGTGTCACTGACTTACAACGAAAACATTGAAGCCAGTGCTGGGCGTCAAGGCAATTTGAATATTCCTGAGCAGATTGTATTTGGTATTCAGGTGCATCGTGGTGGTGAGCACTATGCCCTTCCTGCTCGTTTCCGCTACCGCATCAAGGATGGAAATATTGCTTTGTGGTACGACTTGGACCAGCTCGAAAAAGCGATTGAAAAGTCTATGGAAGATACCGTGACTTATATCCGCGAAGGCAAAACCGTTTTCAATAATGATGATACTGAAACGGCGTTACCAGGTGTTCCATCATTTGTGACGATCCTTGAAGGCTCTGCAAATATCTAACCATTAGACCGGATGGCCATGCACTGCGCATGGTCATTTAAAGGATAGTGAAATGAATTACCCACCCATTGAACCCAAAGGCACAAAGAAAATTCATTTTAGCCTGGCTGCACCTTTTGAAAACTGGCTATTGAATGACGGGTATCAACCAAAACTGGTAAAGCATGCAGCCTTGGTTCGATACAGCAAATCAAATAAACCTACACTTGAAATTGACAGCACTGGAAAGATGAGCGAAGCCACCCAAAAGCGCTATGCCATTTTTCTTAAGCAGTATTTGAAAGTTGGTAAGCCTTTATTGGTCTCTTTGCGAGCTCAGGCACCGAAAATATTAAGGATGGCAGCGTAATGGATATTCAGAAAGAAAGAGAGGATTTTGAGGCTTATATTATCTCTAAGCACAAAATTAGATCGCCATTGGTTCTAACACAAAGAATTCAGCATGGTTTTACCGAAAACTACATTGTGCAAGGAGTTCAGGATTGTTGGGAGACATGGAAGGAAGCCAAAGCCCAAGCGGTGCCGGAAGGGTTTGTTTTAGTGCCGAAAGATTCACTAAAAGTGGCTTTGTCTTGGATGAATGAAGACCTTGATCCCTGGCAAATGGGTGGTGATAGTTTTGCCGAACTATATAAGCACAAGCCGATTCTTGAAACCTTAATCGAAGCACAGGAGCCAGCTAATGACTCAGCAAACAATTGAGCCAACTCCATTCAATGATGCTCAATTTCTCTGGTGTACCAACTGGTGCAAAGAACAAGGTTTAAACCCATACGATGAAAAGAGTTGGGCAGATGCAAAGTTTGAATACTTGAAGGTCCATGAAGCCAAGGAGAGAAAGGGATGATTAAGAAATTAGAACCGGCAGAAATTATTCGTGATCAATATGGATTCTGGACTCACCCTGTATTCAGTGAATATCTGGAGCGTGTAATTGGTGATACCGAATGTATGACGGTTGAACAGTATGAAGAATTGAAACGTTATTTTGGTATTGAGTTTTCAAAGATTGAGATGGAGTTTGATGCTCCGGAAGAAGTAGCTACCCGCTACTGGGATCATGAGGAGCTTGAAGCGGTCGCTTACTGGAATCCAAGTAAACCTAAGGGAGATGGCGGTTGGTTCCTAGTGTCTATTAACGATACAGAGGATGGTCCAGTAGCTTGGTGGGCTAAACCTAAAAACACTATTGATGGCTTTATTGCCGGCGGTGGTTTTGATCAAGCTTTTAAAGATGTGTTTGGATTGCCGGAAACAGTAGTAAAAAGCTTAAAGGAGGTGTCTTGATGGTTCTTACAATTTCGCAAACCTGTAAATTATTAAATATCGGACGCACTACGGTTTACAGAATGTTTGAGCGAGAGGAATTAGAAAAAATTGAAATAGGAAAATCAGTCCGGGTTAAGCTCCCGGACCATCTGGCCAAAGCATACGAAGATCAAATTAAAGCCCTTATGCATTAAGGGCTTTTACTTTTAATGAGTCCAGATAATCAGACCATGCCTGCATCATCACCTGTCTTTCTTCTAAATACTTAGTACGGTTATATGCCCGACCATGCATATCCCTCACCTGGTGGCCTAGCTGCTGCTCAATACGTTCAATAGGAAATTTTAAAACTTCATCTAATAAGGTACGTGCTGTTGCACGGAAGCCATGGCCAGTGGTTTCGCCATTTTCCCAGCCTAAATTTTTAAGTGCCTTATTTATTGAGCTATCAGACAATAATCTGGTTTTACCCCAGTAATTAGCAAAGCAGTATTCAGATCCACCGGTAATCATATGCAACTCTTTAAACATTGCAGTGACTTGATCTGAAAGCGGTATCACCAATTGAGTACCTAAAGCATTTGCGGTTTTAGACGGCGTATAAGCCCAAGTCTTTTCATCAAGATTTATGTCAGCCCACATTGCATGACGCAACTCACCAGGACGAACAAACACATGAGGTAAAATTCTAAGAGCATAAGCCATTACGAGTGAGCCACGATTAGTATAATTATCGATTGCCACCAGTAATTCACCAAGCAAATTAGGATCCGTGACAGCGGCATGATGTGTTTTTTTATGAGGCTTCAATAGACCTTGAATATCCAGTGCCACATTTCGATCACAAAGACCAAGCACTAAACCATATTTAAACACTTGCCCTGCTTTGGAGCGCATGCGTCTTGCCGTTTCGGACTTACCCTGCTTTTCATAAATCTGGCAAACATCGAGCAACTGGCGGGCTGATATTTCATGAATTGGCTTTTTACCAATAGCATCAAACAAATATTGATAAATAAATTCGTTTCTATGTCTTGTTGATTCAGCGACAACTTCAGTTTGCATAAATTCACGCGCTACAGCCTCAAACGTGTTTCGCATGGCAAAGCGGGCTTGCTCTTCCTGTTCTTTTCGATGGGCAAACGGATCTATATCTTGAGCAAGTAGCTCTTTATATTCTTCACGGAACTTTCTGGCGTCGGCCAAAGATAAATTTGGATATACACCTATACCAATTGTCGTTCTTTTTTTTGTAATAGGTCGAAAATAATCAAAACGCCAATATGTGCCGCCTTTTTTATCTAAAAGCAGAAATAAACCACCACCATCAGCCAGTTTTATTATCTTTTCTGGTGACTTTTTTTGCTTAGATATTGCAGATTTGATCTTCGCATCCGTAAGACTTACAACTGTTCTAGCCATTTTTAGTAGTACATTTTAGAGTTAAATCCTGATGTACTACTAAAAGTACCACTAAAATAGCGGTACACAGTGGAACATCACGGAACAAAAGGGTTAGTTCGAATTATTTATAATACAGTATTTATAAGGCTTTGAGGATAATTTGGAGTGATATGATACATATAAATGGTGCGCTCAGCGGGACTCGAACCCACGCCACAGGCTTCGGAGACCTGTACTCTATCCAGTTGAGCTATGAGCGCATCTTTTTTGGATCGCGCACATCATAACAAAAAAAAGCATAAGGTAAAGCAACTATCTCTAACTTCATCATTTTTATGCTTAAGCTTTATACAATGTTCCAAAACAGCAACACAGAATTGCGTGTGAATCACTTGGCTTATTTTGCGAGATCACTCACAATATCTCAACTTTTCACCATTTGAGATATTCATGACTGATGCACTGATCTTAAGGGATTTGTCGAAGACCTATCGCAATGGCTTTCAGGCATTGAAAGGAATTAACTTAAATGTACCAGAAGGTGAATTTTATGCGCTACTAGGTCCTAATGGCGCAGGAAAATCTACCACCATCGGTATTATCAGTTCATTAACAAAAAAAACCTCCGGTACAGTCGAAATTTTTGGTCATAATCTGGATACCCACCCTTCCCAGGCCAAACAGTGCCTAGGTGTAGTACCTCAGGAATTCAACTTTGCCCAGTTTGAAAAAACCTTTGATATTTTGGTGACTCAGGCAGGCTATTACGGCATTCCTAAAAAAATTGCACAGGAACGGGCGGAGCTTTATCTGACCAAACTGGGTTTATGGGAAAAGCGTGCCACTCAGGCCCGCATGTTATCGGGCGGGATGAAACGTCGCCTGATGATCGCGCGTGCCATGATGCACGAACCGAAACTGCTGATTCTGGATGAACCGACGGCTGGTGTTGATATCGAGTTGCGTCGTTCGATGTGGGAATTTTTGAACGAGATGAATGAAAAAGGCACTTCCATCATTCTGACCACACATTATCTAGAAGAAGCAGAAATGCTGTGTCGCCGTATTGCGATTATTGATCGCGGTGTGATTAAAGAAGACACCACCATGAAAAGCTTCCTGAGTCAGCTCAATGAAGAATCGTTTATTTTTGATCTGGCCGAACCGATTGAACCTTTGCATCTGGATATCATCGGCGTGCGATTTAACCTGATCGATCCGATGACTTTAGAAATTACCATGGACAAGGCACATACCATGAATGATCTATTCCAGTTGCTGGAATCACAAAATATTCAGGTACGCAGTATGCGCAATAAATCCAACCGTCTGGAAGAACTTTTTGTGAAAATGGTCGAGAAAAATCTGGATGGAGCTGCGCAATGAACATTAATCAACTCAGCGTAGCTTTATATACCATTATCTATAAAGAAGTGCGTCGCTTTATGCGCATCTGGCCACAAACCCTGTTGCCACCTGCAATCACCATGAGCCTGTACTTCGTGATCTTCGGTAATCTGGTCGGTTCACGCATTGGAGAAATGGGCGGCTATAGTTATATGGAGTTCATTGTGCCTGGTCTGATTATGATGGCCGTGATCACCAACAGCTATGCCAACGTTTCATCTAGCTTCTTCAGCTCAAAATTCCAGAAAAGTATTGAAGAACTGATCATGAGTCCGGTACCGATGCATGCCATTTTATGGGGTCATGTATTGGGCGGTGTGATTCGTGGGATACTGGTTGCGATCATTGTCAGTGCAGTGAGCTTATTTTTTGCTGACTTATATATCACCAACTGGTTCGTAACTATATATACAGTCTTGATTACTTCCCTGCTGTTTTCCTTGGGTGGTTTTATCAATGCCGTCTATGCCAAATCTTTCGATGATATCTCGATCATCCCGACTTTTGTTTTAACACCACTGACCTATTTAGGTGGTGTGTTTTATGCTATTTCGAGCTTAAGCCCATTCTGGCAAAATTTATCTTTAATTAATCCTGTCGTGTATATGGTCAATGCGTTCCGCTATGGCATTTTAGGACATAGCGATGTCAATGTTGCCATTTCACTGACAGTGATTACCTTGTGTTGCGCCGTGCTGTATGCAGTGGCCTATCATTTACTCTCCCGTGGTTCAGGAATGCGTGAATAATGAGTGTAGAACAATCTCTCCTTGGTAAAGACACCAATTACCCGACAGAATATCAGCCTGATGTTCTGTTTCCGATTTCGCGCGCGCCTGCCCGTGAACAATACGCACATGTCGAAGCGATTCAGCAAGGTGCAGACTGGTGGCATGTATTTGAAATTTCCTGGTTAAATTCAACCGGTGTGCCGCAAGTGGGTATTGGCCGCATTAGCTTGCCAGCGTCTTCGCCGAATCTGATTGAATCCAAATCCTTAAAACTGTATTTCAATAGCCTGAATTTTGCCAAGTTTGCATCTAAAGAGGCCTTTATCGCGACCGCAGAAAAAGATTTATCTACTGCGGCTGAAGCTAAAGTTAAACTGCAACTGTTTCAGGTTGATGAGTTAGAGATCAGCAAGCCTGAAGGCATCTGTATTGATGAGCTGACACCTGAGCGCCTAGAAAATCATCCAGATGCCAGTTTATTGGCTTTGGATTCGGATGATGCAGCAGAAGGTGAAATCCAGCTGTATTCACATTTACTTAGAAGTAACTGCCCAGTCACTGGCCAGCCGGACTGGGGAACAGTTTTTATACGTTATCAAGGTAAAAAACCTTGTTATAAGAGTATTTTAGCTTATATTATTTCCTACCGTCAGCATAATGGGTTCCACGAACAATGTGTGGAGCAGATGTTTGCCGATATCTGGCAGCAACTGAAACCGGAAAAGCTGATGGTCTACGCAACCTATACACGCCGTGGTGGATTGGATATCAACCCTTGCCGTGTATCGGATTTAACATGGATGCCTCGCCCTATTCGTTTAGCGCGACAATAAAAAACATTGAGGTTGAACAATGCCATTTTTTGGGTTTATTCCTTCTGCAGAGCTTTTAAATACAATTCAGACTGCACAAAAAAACAAAAATTCAAGTAAGCCGCTTTACCCATTACGTGATAAAACCGCATTAATGATTAATGATGAAATTATTGATGCGATTCTTACCGAGCTGGTGCGTCGCTTTCCTGCCAGCGATAAACGTGATACTGCGGAAAAACTGGCTGGCTATATCAAGTCGACTGTTGCGGTTTTACTGAAGCAGCTATTGAGTAAAGCGCCGAACGATGTGGTCAGAGAGTCAATTGCATTCTCTGAGCGCAGTCTGTTTAAAGATCCTGAAGGACATTTCCGCATTGGTGAATCACTGGATGCCAGTCTGGTGACGAATTTAAAACATCATTACGCAGAACTTAAAGCCGGTCAGACTATTGATAAACAAGCGTTCAGCAACCTGTACAAGCAATTTGGTGAAGCGACAGTACGACATTTTATGGTCGACTTTAATAAAACCCTGGATCTTGGCATGATCAAACGCAAGGCAGCAGATATTGGCGCATCTGCAGTGATCAAGGCCATCAATATGGCAGCAGATAAAATCATTCTGAATTTGAATAAAGATGAGCTGCGCACCATGGCCGAATATCACGACACTTTGTTCTATACAGAATAGTTCAAGATTTTCTACAAATCTTGAGGAATTAGCCTGACTTCGGTCAGGCTTTTTTATGATCAGTGAAATAGCTTGTTACAGATAAGCGACTCTATAAGACAAACTGCCGTAAAAATAGCCAATCCATCGCTATTTTTGTATAAGCGGCTAGGTCTCTTATTCATCCGAATGTTATCTTTAATCTGGCACTTTAAGCCTCACGATTGAAAAAATTTTATCAATCTTTTTCATGGCATGATTCAAATGACATCGCCAGCAACTCATCAAAAAAACTGGAAATCGTAGCAAGATGTTGAAATCGGATTTTTATAAAAAGTTTAAGCAGCTTTCAATCGCACTTACCGCATTTGGTCTCAGCAGTTTGAGTCTGGCCAACGATTTCCAATATCACCCTTCTTATGCCGCTTTTAAGCAGAATGCCATGCAGAGCTATGGGCTAAGTGCCCAGCAAGTAGATTCCGCCATGAGTGGGACGCGTAACCTGCCCAATATCATCAATATCATGAATCGCCCAGGTGAAAGTAAGCCTTGGTATTCGTATAAGACTAACTTCCTGGCTGAATCTACCATTCAGCGCGGCGTACGTTTTAAACAGCAATATGCAGAAACGCTTAACCGTGCTGAACAGCAGTTTGGTGTACCACAGGCGATCATTCTGGGCATTTTAGGCGTAGAAACCGGTTTTGGCAGCAACAAGGGCTCTTTTGTCACCCGTGATGCCCTAGCAACCTTAGGTTTTGGCTATGAACGTCGTGCCCAGTATTTTCAGGATGAACTGGCTGCTTTAATTGCCTGGTCATATAGAGATGGTGTTGCCACCTCTTCTGTGGTGGGTTCTTATGCTGGCGCTGTTGGCTATCCGCAGTTTATGCCGAGCAACATTCCCAAATTCGGCGTGGACTACGATGGCAATGGTCATATTGACCTGCGTAACTCAGCGGTAGATGCGATTGGCTCGATTGCCAACTATCTGGCACAGCATGGCTGGCAACGTAATCAGCCCATTGCCTTTCCGGCACGTTATACCGGTTCAAATCCAGATGCCGTGATTGCCAAAGATCTGACTCAACCTATACCTTATGGTGTGTTAAAAACGCAAGGCATCAGCCCAATGAATCCAATCGTAAAAATTGACGATCTGGATCTGGTCAATGTAATTCAATTACAAGAGAATTATGGCTCGATTTACTACATCACTTATCCAAATTTTCAAGTGATTACCACTTATAATCGTAGCCGTATGTATGCTACTGCTTTGTGGCTATTAGGTACCGAAATTACCAGCCGTTAACACTAAAAATTAATACAAATTATGAAAGTCAACATTTTTATGGGTTAATTTGTGCATATTTTAAGCAATTTTAATATTATGTTACAATATTGATTATTTTTTAATCAATCATTGTTTATTTTGCGTTCTTTTTTTAACTATTTTAATTAAACACTAGACAGGGTATTGCTGGCATGAATATTATCCATTTCGTTAAATGTAGTTGCATAAGTTAAATATCAGGCATGTTTACATGGTTTTTCAGCCATTTATGAACAACCAATAGATATGCTGTTAGGAGTTGATTCGATGCATTCTTCAATTTTGAAGTCTTTTATGGCCATTGCCACGATCGTCACGCTGACGCAATCGCAGGCAGATATGGTTCCGTCATCTTCATTCACCAATGAAAATGACAATTCGCGTCTTGCAACGCGAGTACTCAATAAAGAAGCTCAAAGCTTCAATTCAAATTTCACAAATTTGAACAGCCTTTCAATCACTGAGCGTTCTGGCGATAAAGTTCGCCGTGAAACCATTGCAGCGAAAATTGAACTTCCTGCAGAAGAGCCTTCAGTGATTGAAAAACTGAATACAGTGGCTTCTAATACTGTACGTAAATTCAGTCAGACAGGTACAGCGTCTTGGTATGGTCGTCAATTCCACGGCCGTAAAACTGCAAGCGGTGAAACCTTTGACATGAACGCAATGACGGCTGCTCATCGTAGCCTGCCATTGAACTGCTATATTCGCGTAACTAACCGCAATAACGGCAAGAGCGTTGTGGTTAAAGTAAATGACCGCGGTCCTTTCCATGGCAACCGTGTTGTTGATTTATCTTACGGTGCTGCGAAACAGTTAGGTATTACCAGTGCCGGTACTGCAAAAGTCAGTATTGAACGTGTCGCTGGTCCAAATTCTTAAGATTTGACCTGCAACACATTTAACAAAAGCCACAGTAATGTGGCTTTTTTATTGTGCTCATTTTTCCAGAAGAATATAAACGCCTCTGCTCAGCACTATCTTAAAGTTCTTTCAATAAAATTTTGGTAGGCTCATCCTGCCTAATAAAATCCCTTCACCTGCATGATTAACTTTTGACCATATCCGGATTCTGCTTTATATTTCCAGATAAGCAAAACATGTTCATGGAATGCAGCGAAGAATGAAAACAATATCTGAATGGTTTGATGAATATAGTGACAGCCATCAAAATAAAACCAATAAGCTGATTCACTGGGTTTGCGTACCGACCATCTATTTTTCGATTATTGGCATTCTAGCGCATTTCAGCGCTTTGCTGACTACCCTGCTACTGGTTTTGGCTTTTATCTTCTATGCACGCCTGGATCTTGTTTTGGCAGTAGCGATGGCTGTATTAACGTTGGTGATGGCTTGGCTCATCTGGATTCTGCCAGTCGGTACCGGTTTCTTTATTGCCCTGTTTGTCTTGGCTTGGATTGGCCAATTTTATGGGCACAAAGTGGAAGGTAAAAAGCCTTCATTCTTCAAAGACCTCCAATTCCTCCTCATTGGCCCAATTTGGTGCATGGATGCATATTTAGGTAAAATCCTACCGAACTGGAAATCACGCCATAGCAGCGCAATTATGAGCGTTTAAACGCTATATTCGATTTACCCAATTGGAAGAACCTTATTGATAGGTTCTTCCTTGATGTTTTAACCAGCCATCGACATGTTTTCGCGCAGGGTCATGATGCGTCCAGTGAATCACCCCGCCCTTGTCACTGTATTCATATTCTCCATAAAACTCGACCTGATCCTGTTTTTGAATACTCTGAATACGCGGTGCCAGATCGATATTATGTGCAACCAGTACAGTTTGGCCATTTGGTAATTCGAGGATAAACTTTTGATGGCGCGATCCTTCATGATCATCTGGCAAAACGGCAATCACCTGCCCGCTTGAACGCACTTGTAGATCACTCTGGCGCTGTTGAAACGCCCGTGCAATTCGGTCCAGGTCATCAGTCGTTTGAGAGGGTACTAAATTAGGCTCTGAATGAAGCGTTTCAGTTGTAGCATCAGATGCGGATGGAACAAGTGGTTGGGATTGCTGTAGATCCAGGCCCAGATAAGCAGCAATCAACAGTATAATGATTGCCCCGATGCCCAGATTGGTTTTATTTGGCATTTTTTTATAACTTTTTATTAAATGATGAATACATGATCTGAGCTCTATCACTAGACCCAAATCCTGCTCTTGAATTGCTGATGAAGAATAGACCAGCATAAAAAAGCCCCATCAATCAGATAGGGCTTTTTCTAATTCCTCAGGAATTATTTTGCAGCAGCTTGAGCAGCAGCAACTTCTTCAGCGAAGCTCATTTCTGCTTTTTTCTCAATGCCTTCACCAACTTCGAAACGAACGAAGTTTGCAACTGTAGTACCAGTTGCTTTAAGAACGTCCGCAACTTTCTTGTCGTTGTCGATTACGTACATTTGACGCTCAAGCACAACTTCATTCAAGTATTTCTCAACAGAACCTACAACCATCTTCTCAACGATATTTGCTGGCTTGCCAGATTCAAGTGCTTTCGCTTCAGCAATTTCTTTCTCTTTCGCGATAAGCTCAGCAGAAACGCCTTCAGCATTTACAGCGACTGGGTTGAATGCAGCAACGTGCATTGCCAAGCCTTTACCTGTAGCTTCATCACCAGTGTAAGAAACAACAACACCGATTTTAAGACCGTGTTTGTAAACTGCAAGGTTTTCGCCTTCAACAATTTTCGCACGACGTACTTGGATGTTTTCACCGATTTTTTGAACAAGAGCGATACGCGCTTCTTCAACAGTCGTACCATCTTCTAGTTTCAATTCAGCGATTTGAGCAGGATCAGTTACGTTTGCAGCAAGTGCAGCAGCAGCAACTTTCGCAGAGAAACCAGCAAAGTTTTCGTCTTTTGCAACGAAGTCAGTTTGACAGTTAACTTCTAAAAGAAGTGCTTTGTTGCCGTCTTGAGCAATTGTGATCGCGCCGTCAGCAGCAATGTTACCTGCTTTTTTAGCAGCTTTAGCTTGACCAGATTTACGTAGGTTATCGATCGCTAATTCAACGTCGCCGCCCGCTTCTGTCAAAGCTTTTTTACATTCCATCATTGCAAGACCAGTACGATCGCGCAATTCTTTAACCATGCTTGCTGTAACTGCAGTCATGTTTATCTCCTAAATTCGGTAGAAAATGAATTCTTTTTAGAACAGAAACGGCCCAGAGGAGTTCTCATGGGCCGCCTGCATACATAACGCTTACTTTGCCACCATCACATGTCGCAAAAATGACAAGCTAGCGTCAAACGCATTAAGCCTCAGAAGCTGGAGCTTCTTCTGCTTTAGCTTGTGCATTTGCTTGTGATTGAGCATATTCTTTACCAGCAAGAATCGCATCAGCCATAGCAGAAGCATAAAGTGTTACTGCACGGATCGCATCATCGTTACCCGGGATAACGTAGTCTACGTTGTCTGGGTTAGAGTTTGTATCAACGATACCGATTACAGGAATACCAAGGTTCTTAGCTTCTTTGATTGCAATCGCTTCGTGATCAACATCGATTACGAATAATGCGTCAGGTAAACCACCCATGTTTTTAACGCCGCCTAAGCCACGCTCAAGTTTTTCCATCTCACGAGTACGCTCTAGAGCTTCACGTTTAGTCAGCTTAGCGAAAGTACCGTCTTGAGATTGAGTTTGAAGGTCTTTTAAACGGTTGATAGATTGGCGAAGTGTTTTCCAGTTCGTCAACATACCACCTAACCAGCGGTGATCTACATATGGTTGACCAGCGCGTTGAGCTTGTTCACGGATGATCGCAGAAGCTGCACGTTTAGTACCAACGAACAAAACTTTGTTCTTTTTGCTAGCCAAGTTGTTAGCAAAGTTCAAAGCATCATTTAACGCAGGAACAGTGTGCTCAAGGTTGATGATGTGAATTTTGTTACGCGCACCAAAGATGTAATCACGCATCTTTGGATTCCAGAAACGAGTTTGGTGACCAAAGTGCGCGCCAGCTTGAAGAAGGTCGCGCATGCTTACGTTGTAATCTGCCATTTTCTTTACCTTAAAGTTTGGGTTAGGCCTCCATATACCCGCATTCTCCACCCTAAAGGGCACCCAGAGTAATGTGTCGATATATGTGCGGATTTTTTGCCTCATCGCACAAAGCCCGTGAAATTTATTCACGAAAAAGCATTTGATAAAATGGGCGGCTATTTATACCATAGTCACACACAAATTTCCAAAAGTTTTTAGAGATCATGAACAACACTTACCAAGCTCCACGTCGACTCATCAAAACCTCTGACGAAATTGAAAAAATGCGTGTGGCAGGGCGACTGGCGGCAGAAGTTTTGGATATGATCAAACCGCATATTGTTCCGGGTGTCACCACTCTGGAACTTGATACGATTTGTCATGACTATATTGTCAATCAACAACAGGCGATTCCAGCATGCTTAGGCTATGGCGCTGCACCGGGTCGACCTGCCTTCCAACATACTATTTGTACTTCTGTGAACCACGTAGTGTGTCACGGCATTCCATCAGACAGTAAAAAATTGAAAAAAGGCGACATCCTGAACATTGATGTGACCGTGATTAAAGATGGCTATCATGGTGACACCAACATGATGTACATCGTGGGTGGTGAAACCACGATCCTTGCCAACCGTCTATGTAAGGTAGCGCAAGAAGCCATGTACCGGGGTATTGAAACTGTAAAACCGGGTTCAACCATTGGCGATATTGGTCATGCCATTCAGCAATATGTTGAATCCGAGCGTTTTGGCGTGGTACGTGAATATTGTGGTCACGGTATTGGTACAACTTTCCATGACGAACCGCAAGTGCTGCATTATGGTCAGCCAGATACCGGCATGGTACTTGAAGAAGGCATGACCTTTACCATTGAGCCAATGGTCAATGGTGGTGACTGGAAAACCAAATTACTCGGTGATAAATGGACAGTGGTCACCAAAGACCATTCATTGTCAGCACAATATGAACATACGATTCTGGTGACCAAAACCGGCGCGGAAATTTTAACAGTACGCCCGGACGAAGATTTGTCACGCTTTAGTGTGTAACCACAACATCAACAACACAAAATGGTCACTTTAAAGTGGCCATTTTTATTTTATATTTCATGCATTCGTATGCATGACCGAGATGTAAAAAGTCTCCCCTTGCCTGCTTCCAGCGCATCGAAATTCAAGATAAAGTTCGGCCAATACACCATTTTTTCCTTAAAGTTTTCCAAATTCTTTTGCCCTATCTGCACCATTTTAGGCTAAGATAATGTGCTTTTTATTTTTTAATCCCTATAAGAAGGAATACTGCCGTGGACGTACGTCTCTCTGATCGTGTGAATGCCATCAAACCGTCCCCTACGCTTGCTGTGACCAACAAAGCTGCTGAATTAAAAGCTGCAGGTCATAACGTGATTGGTTTGGGCGCAGGTGAACCAGATTTTGATACCCCTCAACACATCAAAGATGCAGCAATTGCAGCGATTAACAACGGTTTCACCAAATACACCGCTGTTGACGGTACGCCAGGTCTTAAAAAAGCCATTATTGCTAAATTCAAACGCGACAATAACCTAGACTATGCAGCAAACCAGATTCTGGTTTCTTGTGGTGGTAAGCAATCATTCTTTAACTTAGCTTTAGCTTTGTTAAACAAAGGTGATGAAGTCATCATCCCAGCACCTTTCTGGGTAAGCTACCCAGACATGGTGATCATCGCTGAAGGTGTTCCTGTTATTGTGAAATGTGGTGAAGAACAACGTTTCAAAATCACTCCTGAGCAATTAGAAGCTGCAATCACGGACAAAACTCGTCTAGTGGTATTGAACAGCCCGTCTAACCCTACAGGTATGATCTACACTAAAGCTGAGCTTGAAGCGCTGGCTGACGTACTGCGTAAATACCCAGAAGTATTTATCGCATCTGATGATATGTACGAACCAATCCGTTGGGATGACGAGTTCTACAACATCGCAACAGTTGCACCAGACCTTTATGACCGTACTATCGTATTAAACGGTGTATCTAAAGCCTATGCAATGACTGGCTGGCGTATCGGCTACGCAGCGGGCCCTGCTAAACTGATTGGTGCAATGAAAAAGATCCAATCTCAGTCAACTTCAAACCCAACTTCAATTTCGCAAGTTGCTGCTGAAGCTGCCTTGAATGGTCCTCAAGATGTACTTGAGCCAATGATTGAAGCATTCAAACGTCGCCATGACCTAGTTGTGAAAGGCTTGAATGACATTCACGGTATTTCTTGCTTGCCTGCTGATGGCGCATTCTATGCATATGCCAACATCAAACCGTTGATTCGTGCCAAAGGTCTTAAATCTTGCACAGAATTCTCTGCATGGTTACTGGAAGAGACTGGCGTTGCAGTGGTTCCTGGCGATGCATTCGGTCTTGGCGGTTTCATGCGCATCTCTTACGCTACTGCTGACGAAGTACTGGTGGATGCACTTGCACGCATCAAGAAAGCGGCTGATTCAATCGAAGGCGTTGACGCTGCGATTGCTTCAATCGAAGCTGAAAAAGCTGCAAAATAATCTAGCTTGCTAGATAAAAAACCCGCGAGTTTCGCGGGTTTTTTTATGTTCTTCAACATGTATTAAACAGTGAGTCCTATTCGCTTATAGCTCAAGTATTTCATGAGTAAACAAACAAAACATAGACTTGCTGCAATCGTGTACGCAATACTCAACATCCACCAAAACCCATGAATCCCTAATGCATTGCTTTGCCAATTGAACAGTGTCATTGGATGATACGCCACATACCAACCACCACCTAAGCCCACGACCAGCACCGTACTGATAAAAATAAACATCGGTCTGACAATTCTCGCCAGCAACGTAGCATTGCCAAACTAATCACCAGTAGCGCATCAAAGATATGCATCCAACACATTAACAAGATCAATGCCAAAGCTAATGCAATTACCTGCGCATCATTACTAAATAACCCTACAATCCAACTATCTAAGCCCCAAATAGTCAACACGACAACGATAGCTATTAGCATCACAGCCATCAATGCCCGCTTACTGAGTTGCCATGCAGCATCAATCTGCTCTGCACCGATTTTAGTCGACACCAAAATACCGAAGGCGGATGCCATCGACATCGGCAACATAAACATCAAGCCCAATAAACCAAGCATCACCTGATGTGCATTCACTACAATGTCACCCGAAGGCAAGATCAGCAAAGCAATCGTGCTGATGGCAAATACATCCACAAAAGTCACCACCGCATTGGGCAATCCAATTTTTAAAATTTTCCATAAAGTCTGCCAGTGAAAGAAAACACCAGACCACTGGATCTTTAACTTCCGCTCAAGGAAGAAAAAATAGTAAACAAACAACAGTACCCACTGCACAATCAAATGTGCCATGAATGCACCTTCAACCCCATAGCTTGTAACATAACCTTCAATGCCATAAATCAAGACATAAGCCAAAGCCACTTTGAGCAGTAAATAGATCATATTGGCGTAGAACACGCGCTTAGCCTGCCCACAGGCTTGGGTTAAAATATATAAAATGCGCAACAATAAATACGCTGGAATCGTCCAAGCCAACAGCCACAGACATGGCACAATCAATGTCTGTAAGGCCGCATCTGCCTTTAAAAAATGAAGTACAGGAGTCGCATAATTAAACAAGTACATCGCAACAGCAGAAATCACCAGTACAATCAAAATACTTTGCTTCACGATACGTTGGATGTCCGCATAATCCTGACGTCCATTGGCTTCTGCCAGCTCTTGCATCATGCCCTGTAACACCCCAATACCCGTTACAAAGCACAAAGAATAAACAGACAAACAGACTGCCAATGCAGCCACATGCTGAGGTGAAAAATGTGATAGAAAAATCACGTCGAACAAACTACTGAGCATAATAATGGCATTACTGAGAAAAATAGGCACCCAAAGATGCAGAAACTGTTTCATTACCCTATCACTCGATTTTTAATTCTTTTCTCTGTACACGACAAAAATAGATAACTCATTGAAATAATGTCACAATAATTGTTTTCTAACGACGAATACTATGACACATCTCAATGAGTTATATCTTATCTTAAACAAATCTCTAAAATGGAACA